>DATHBY010000130.1:0-3341 GCA_035295885.1 Allosphingosinicella sp. | reverse complement strand
GGTCGACGATCGTTCGGCGGGTCAGGACGGGAACGAGCCGGCCGACGCCGAGCTCGGTCGCCTTCTCGACCAGCCAGTCGATCCGGCCGCGCTTGATCGGAGCGAACAGGAGCCAGAGGTCCGGGACGGCCTCGCGCTCGCGGACCTGCTCCCCGACGGTGAGGGTGACTCGCTTTCGGCCCGATTCGCTTATTTCCGCGAGCCACTCTCCGGTTCGGTCGTCGAACAGCTTTACCTGGGCGCCGGAGCCGAGACGGAGGACATTGGCGAGGTAGTTGGCCGGAGCGCCGTCCAGGGTCAGCGCAGCGCCTTCCGCCAGCGTCTGCTCCACGAACAGGCGCGGCAGGCTCGATGGCGGCCAGGCGGGGGTTGCGGGCATGCTTCCCCCTAGTTCAAGCTGCGCCGCGTGACCATCAACGACGACATAGTCCCCGATTCCGAACGCCGCGGCCTGATCGGAGTCCTGCCACGGCCGCTCCGGCCTTACGCCTCGCTGATTCGGCTCGACCGGCCGATCGGGGCGTGGCTGCTCTTCTGGCCGTGCGCCTGGAGCGTGGCTCTGGCCGGAATGGGACCGCACGGGGCCGCCTTGATCCTGTGGCTGGCGCTCGGCGCCTGGGCGATGCGAAGCGCCGGCTGCGTCTGGAACGACATCGTCGATCGCGATCTCGACGCAAGGGTCGAGCGTACGCGGCTTCGGCCGCTGGCGAGCAAGCGGGCGAGCCTCGGCGGAGCCTGGCTGTTGCTCGCTGCGCTCGGGCTTCTCGGGCTGCTCGTTCTGCTGCAGCTCGGGCGCACGGCGCAGATCGTCGCCATCGCCAGCCTTGCTCCGGTCGCGGCCTATCCTTTCATGAAGCGGATCACCTGGTGGCCTCAGGCCTGGCTGGGCCTGGTCTTTTCGTGGGGAGCGCTGGTCGGCTGGCCGGCGGTGCGCGGCGAGCTCGACCCGGCCCCCTTCATCCTCTGGGCCGGGTCGATCTTCTGGGTGATCGGATACGATACGATCTACGCTTTGCAGGACCGTGAGGACGACGCGCTGGCTGGGGTGAAATACTCGGCGCTCGCGCTGGGCAGGCACGCGCGGACGGGGGTGGCGGTCTGTTACGCGATCGCGCTCGCGCTCTGGGCCGCGGCCTTGTGGCGGGTGCGGCCGGACGGGCTCGCGCTGGTCGCGCTGCTGCCGATGGCGGCGCACCTTGCCTGGCAAGTGGCGGGGCTCGAGCCGGACGAGGGCAGGGACGCGCTCGCCAAATTCCGGTCCAACCGGATGGCGGGCTTCATGCTGTTCCTCGCCTGCCTCGTCGTCGGCACCTCCTAGATTTCGCGCGCCATGCGCCCTACGTGGCGTGCATGCTGAGCATTTCCCAAGCCGAGGCGCGCGCCGCGGCGCTGGTCGAGCGCGCCGCCCGGGCGGGCGCGGACGCGGCCGACGCCGTCTACTATGCCGATGCCTCCACCAGCGTCCAGGTGCGGCTCGGCGAGCTCGAAGATGTCTCCCGTTCGGAGCGGGAGGCGATCGCTCTGCGCACCTTCGTCGGCAGACGCTCCGCGAGCGTGTCCTCTTCCGATCTGTCGGAGGAAGCCCTGACGGCGCTGGTCGAACGCGCGGCGGCCATGGCCCGCGAGGCGCCGGAGGATCCATGGGCGGGTCTTGCGCCCGAGGATCTTCTGATGCGCGAGCCCGGGCCGGACATCGACGGGGACGACGGCGCCGATCCGTCGCCGGTGGAGCTCAGAGCCCGGTCGCTCGCCGCGGAGGAGGCGGGCAGGAGCGTCGCCGGGATCACCAACAGCGAAGGCGCGGGCGCCAGCGCGGACCGGACGGTGATGGCGCTCGCCACCAGCCACGGCTTCTGCCGCGGCTATTCGACCAGCGGCTATTCCTCCTCGGCCAGCCTGATCGCCGGCCTGGGCGGCGAGATGCAGCGCGATTACGCCTATCACAGCGTCCGCCATTACACCCAGCTCGAAGACCCCGAGACGATCGGCCGCCGGGCCGCCGAGCGCGCGGTGGCCCGGCTCAGGCCGATCAAGGTGGCGAGCGGCACCATGCCGGTGCTGTTCCATCCGCGGGCCGGAAACTCGCTGCTCAGCCATCTGACGTCGGCGATCGGCGGCCCCTCGATCACCCGCCGGACCAGCTTCCTGCTCGACAGGGAAGGGGAGCAATTGTTCGCCGGGAACGTCACGATCCGCGACGATCCCCACCGCCGCCGGGGCCTGCGCTCGAAGCTTTTCGACGGAGAAGGGCTGCCGACCCGGCCTTCGAACCTCGTCGAGGCGGGACGCCTCACCGGCTGGCTGCTCGACAGCGCCTCTGCCCGGCAGCTCGGACGAGAGCCGACCGGCCATGCCACGCGCAACGCCGGCTCGCCCGGCGTCGGCACCACCAACGTCTATATGGAGCCGGGCTTGCTGACGGCGGAGCAGCTGATCGGAGAAGTGGAGCGCGGAGTCTATGTCACCCAGCTGATCGGCCAGGGCATCAATCCCGTGACCGGCGACTATAGCCGGGGCGCGTCGGGCTTCATCATCGAGAAGGGCAAGCTCGGGGCCGCCGTCGCCGAGATAACCATCGCCGGCAATCTGCTCGAAATGTTCGCGAATCTGGTTCCGGCGGACGACCTCGAGCTCCGCTACGCCGCGAACGTGCCCACCCTTCGCATCGACGGGATGATGGTGGCCGGTGCTTGAGGCGGTCTCCGCCGTCGTCCGGGAAGCGGGACGGATCGCGGCCGGCCGCTGCGGCACCGCCTTCAGGCGTTGGGAGAAGGCGTCGGGCAGCCCGGTCTGCGACATCGATCTGGAGGTCGACGCCTTCCTGCGCGAGCGGCTGACCGAACTCGACCCGGAGGCCGGCTGGCTCTCGGAGGAGACGCTCGACGCTTCCGACCGGATGGAGCGCAAGCGGCTCTGGGTGGTCGACCCGATCGACGGCACGCGCGACTATCTGGGCGGCCGTCCCGGCTGGTGCGTGTCGGTGGCTTTGGTCGAGGAGCGGTCGCCTCTGATCGGAGTGCTCGACGCGCCCGCACGGGGCGAGCATTGGACCGCGCAGAAAGGCCGGGGCGCCTGGCGCAACGGCGAGCCGCTACGGGTCAGCGGCCGCGATGAGCTGGCGGGCGCGCGGGTGCCGGCCGATCGGCTGTCCTCGCACGACAAGGACCTCGTTGCCGTCGCCAGACCCAATTCCATCGCGCTCAGGATCGCCCTGGTCGCTTCGGGCGAGGCGGATCTGGTCGCGACCCTCAGGTGGGGCTTCGAATGGGATATCGCCGCCGCCGCCCTGATCGCCGCCGAAGCGGGCGCGACGGTGAGCGGCGCGCTCGGCCAGCCGCTCG
>DATHBY010000129.1:0-6041 GCA_035295885.1 Allosphingosinicella sp. | reverse complement strand
GACGATCCAGCTGGGCCTGTTCGGAGCCATGGCCCTGATCGCCCTCGCGACGGCGCCCCTGGTCGGATATCTCTACGGGCAGCCGGCGCTGACCGCGGTGCTGGCGGTGCTGTCGCTGCGCTTCGTGGCGCTGGGATTCATCAATATCGGGATCGTCGAGTTCGACCGGAAGCTGGCTTTCGGCCGCGATCTGCGGATGCGGATCGGCTCCCGCCTCGCCTCGTTCGTGGTGACCATCGCCGCCGCCTTCTGGCTGCGCAACTACTGGGCGCTGGTCGTCGGCCTCGTCTGCCAGAGCAGCTTCTTCGCGATCGCCAGCTACATCGCCCATCCCTTCCGGCCGCGGCTGTCGATCCGGCGCCGCACCGAGCTGCTCGGCACCTCCTTGTGGATTTTCGCCCATGCGGTGACCCAGACGGTGCAGATGCAGATCGAGCGGCTGGTCATGGGCCGATTCACCAGCAACCACATCATCGGCCTCTATTCGGTGTCGAAGGACCTGTCGGAGATCTTCACCCAGGAGATCGCGACCGCCCTCAACCGGGTGACCTTCGTCACCGTCGCCCGTAACCACGAGCCGCTGTCGCCGCTCACGACCGCCCAGATCCTGGGCGTCTATGCGATGATCGCGGCGCCGATGGGCTTCGGCCTCGCCGCCACCGCGGAAAGCTCGATCCATCTTCTGCTCGGCGCGGAATGGACGGGGGCGGCGCCCTTCATGGAGATCGTCGCCGTCTATTCCGCATTCTACGCGGTCTACAAGGTGATCGCCTCCTCCCTGCAGGCGGCGGGCTTCGCGCGGCGGGCGGCCTTCATGTCCGCGGGCGGCGCTCTGTGCCTGACGGTGACGATCGCCGGCGCGGCGTGGGTCCGGCCGGACGCGATGACGGTGGCCCTGGCCGCCTTCGCCGCCAACTTCCTCGTCCTCGCCGGCGGAATCCGGGTGATCGCGCTTTATTCGAAACAGAATCCCTTCGCCCTCGGCCTGCACGTCTTCCGCCCGTTCGCGGCGGCGGCGGCGATGGCGGCGGCGGTTCGGCTGCTGGGCCCCGACAGCGGCAGCTCGATCATCGACCTGGCGGGCGGAGTCGCGATCGGAATGCTTTCCTATCCGCTCTTCCTGTTCGGCCTGTGGTGGGCGAGCGGCCGGCCGCCCGGGGGAGAGCGCGAAGCGCTCAACTTCCTGGTCGAGATCCGGCAGCGGCTGCGTCGCCGCCCCGCGGCTGGGAAGGCCTGACCATGGACCCGATCGTCCGCCTGAGCGACTGGCTCTACCTCCTGCTCAACGGCCTTGCAGGCCGCTCCTGGCTGCTCGACACGATCGTCTCGCTTCCGCTAGACAACAATCTGGTGAAGGCGGGGCCGATCGGCGCCTGCTTCGTCTATGCCTGGTGGTCGGGCGACGACCAGGCCGAAACCCGCCGACGCCGCGCCACCCTGCTCGTGACGATGGCATCCCTGCTCTTCGTCATGGCAACGACGAAGACGCTCGGCGATCATATCTTCCAGCCTCGGCCCTTCGTCCATGCCCACCAGGCTTGGCATCTGGAGGAGGGCAGGCTCGTCGAGACCCCGAAGCTCGCCTATCGCGAGCCGCTGAACGGGCAGGTGCGAGCGCGCACCGCCTCGCTGAAGCGCGGCGAGATCGATCAGAACGACCTCGTCTCCTTCCCCAGCGACCATGCCGGCTTCTTCTTCGCGCTGGCGCTGGGCATCTTTTTCGCCTGCCGGCGCTCGGGCGCGGTCGCGCTGGCTTGGACTGGAGCGGCGATTCTGCTCCCGCGCATCATTACCGGCATGCACTCGCCGCTCGACATCGTCGCGGGCGCGGCGATCGGAGCGGCCGTGCTGCTCGCCTTCCAGGTCGCCGCCCGCGGCACCCGGCGCTGGGCGCTCGAGCCGCTGGCCGGCTGGACCCTGCGCCACGAGGCGCTGGCGGCGGCCCTTTTGTTCTTCGTCGCCTACGAATCGACCAACGTGCTGACCAACGTGAGGGACCTCGCCGGCACGGGCGGCGAAATCGTCGAACAATTCGGCCGGAGCTGAACCCATGAAACGGCTCACCCCCCTCCTTCTGTTCCTGGCGCTGGCCGGGTGCGGCAAGCTCGATCAGGAGGCGATGGTGCTGGCCGTCGAACCCGGCTGGAGCGCCGAGGTCGTAGCGAGCGAGAAGGACGGCTTCAGCTCCCCCGACGGGCTGCTCTGGGCGGACGGAACGCTCTACGTCGCCGACGAAGGCGGCTCGGCGGTGCGGGCGTGGCGCCCCGGGGCCCGGCCGGCGATCCTCGCCGACGCCCGGGCCGGTCTCGCCTCGCCCGAGGATCTGGTGCGGGACTCCGCCGGCAACACCTATTTCACGGACGACACTCGCGGCGGCCTGTGGCGGACCGACAGGCTCGGCGCCACCACCGCCTTGGTCGAGCCGGGCCGGGGGCTTCCCTCGACGGAGGGACTCGGCCTTTCGCCCGGCGGGGACCTGGTCGTCGGCGACGGGCCCGGGCACCGGGTGCTGAAGGTGAGGCCGGACGGAAGCGTCTCGGTGCTGATCGGACCCGAAAGGCAGATCACCAAGCCGGAGAGCTTCGCCTTCGACGATTCCGGCAATCTCTATATCGCCGACAATCGCGACAACATCCTCTATCTGCTTCGGACCGACGGCAGGCTTCAGCGGGTCATCGCCGACAGGAAGGGCTTCTCGCCCGAATCGCTGCGTTTCGCCGGCGGCAATCTGTTCATCACCGACAGCGATAACGGCAAGCTGTTCCGCTACACCCCGGACGACGGGCTGAGCGTCATCGCCCTGTTCGGCGGCAGCCTCGCCAACATCCAGGGCATCGCCGCCGACGAGGCCGGCGCGCTCTACCTGTCGGTGCAAAGCGACCTGAAGGCCCGCAAGGGCTATATCCTCAAGCTTTCACGCACAAGGAGCGGCGCGTAGCGCCCCCGAACGTCACCTGAACCTGTTTCAGGCTCCGGTTCTCCACCCGCGAGGCCGCGCCACCCTGGATGCTGAAACAAGTTCAGCATGACGATTGAACGAACCGCCTCTAACCGGAGCGCCATGAGCCAGGACGCTCCATTCGACCGGCGGCTTCGGCGGCTTCGGCGCGACCGCTCCGCTGCACGCTTCGCGGAGGCCGACTATCTGCACCGGCTGGTCGCCGACGAGCTGGTCGAGCGGCTCGAATTCGTCAAACGCGACTTCCGCCGGGCGCTCGATCTGGGCTGCGGCGACGGCTATCTGACGAGGCGGCTCCGGGAGCGGGGGCTCGAGGTGACGGCCTGCGACGCGGGCGGCATCTTCGCTCGGGCGGCGGGCGCAGTCCAGGCGGACGAGGACCGCCTGCCCTTCGCCGACGGCGCCTTCGACCTCGTCGTCTCGGTCGGCGCGCTCGACACAGTCAACGACCTGCCCGGCGCCCTGCTTCTGACCCGCCGCGCCCTGCGCCCCGACGGCCTGTTCCTCGGCGCCTTCGCGGGCGCCGGGAGCCTGCCCCGGCTCAGGAGGGCGATGCTGGCGGCGGACTCGGTCGAGGGCGGCGCGGCGCCCCGAATCCATCCGCAGATCGACGTCCGCGCCGCCGGGGACCTGCTGACCCGGGCGGGGTTCGCTCTTCCGGTCGTCGACGTCCAGCCCGTCGAAGTGCGTTTCCGGGCGCTCATGGACCTCGTCCGGGATTTGAGGGCGATGGGCGCCACCAACATCCTGGCCGAGCGCTCGCGGCGGCCGCTGGGCCGGCACGCGCTGGCGGCCGCCATCGCCGATTTCGAAGGCGGCGAGGACAAGACCACGGAGCGGTTCGAGATCCTCCACCTGTTCGGCTGGAGCCCCTCCCCCGACCAGCCCCGGCCGGCACGGCGCGGCAGCGGCACGGTGCCGCTTGCGGAGGCGCTCAGGCCGCGTTCCTAGGCCTTGTCCTGCCGAAGCAGAATCATCACCCCGGACTTGATCCGGGGTCCGCCTTTTTCTCAATTCCGATGGAGGAAGAAGGTGGATGCCGGATCAAGTCCGGCATGGCGAATGCCTCGCTTCCATCCAATAGGACAAACTCTAGATCAGCCGGTCGAGCATGGGGATCAGGGGCTCGTCGGCCGGCGGCATGGGCAGCCCAGCCATCTCGGCCGGCCGAGCCCATTTGAGCGCGGCGGCGTCGAGCGGGCGAGGCTCGCCCTGCCATTCGCGGCACAGATAGAGGAGCAGGAGCATGTGGCGGCCGGCATTGTCGGCGCTGGCGAAGGCCGCGGGCGTGAGCGCCGCCGGGTCGACGGCGATCCCCAGCTCCTCCCCGAGCTCGCGGGCCAGGGCGTCCTCCGGGCGCTCGCCCTCCTCGACCTTTCCGCCGGGAAATTCCCACAGGCCCGCCATGGCCCGGCCGGGCGCCCGCTGCTGGAGGAGGACTCGGCCATCGCCGTCCACCAGGGCCGCGGCCACCACCGTCAGTGTCGGAATTTTTTGCAGATTCGAGGCCAGCGGAAGGACTCCGTTAACGCAACCCGCCTATCCAGAGCGGATGGCGAATGCCGGGCGTGGGATAACAGGCCGATGCGTCTCTTCATTGCAAAGCTGATCCGGGACGACAAGGCCGCCAGCGCGGTCGAATATGCTCTGATCTGCGCCCTCATCGTGCTCGCCATGATCGCAGGCCTCAACGCCGTCGCCGGCCGCACCATCACGATGTGGAACAGTGTTGCCGAGAATGTAAGCGAAGTCGTCGGCTGAGAGCGAACCGATTTTCAGGCGATAACCTTTTGGAAACTTCCTTCGCCTAAAACCGGAAACCGTCCGCCCAAGTGGAACAGGGGGGGCCGGAAGTGTGGACTTCCAAAGCTTTGGAACAGGAGACCGGAAAATGAACTTCATTCGCAAGATGCTGAAAAGCGAAAAGGGCGCCACCGCCATCGAGTATGGCCTGATTGCCGCCCTGATCGCCGTTGCCGCCATTGCCGCCATGCAGAACATCGGCACCGAGCTCGGCACGACCTTCAACGCTGTCGCCGACAACATGGCGCTCGCGTAAATCACGCATATCGCTTAATTGCGATAAGGGAGGCGGCGGGACGAAAGTCCCGCCGCCTCTTCCTTTTCGGCGTCAGGCGCGGGTGCCGTAGACGACGATCTTGACCTTCTGCCCCGGCCGCGGCGCCTCGCCCGAGGCGAGGCCGTTGAGGACCCGGAAGCGTTCCTCCTTATGGTCGTTATAGGCCATCCGAGCGGCCAGGGTCGCGACCGTGTCGCGAGTGCCGACCGTCACCACGTCGATGACCCGCGGCCGGATCGCCGCCGCTTCGGCCGTGCTGATCCGGTCCAGCGACCCGACCATCGACTCGAACGGGCCGAGGCCGCTCCCCGCCGGAGTGATCATGGCGAAATGATAGGCGGTGTCCGCATCCCAGCGATAGGCGACGACGCTGAGATCGACCGCCCCGGACTGGGTGTTGACCCTGGCCGTCGAATAAGCGGCTGGGATGCCGTTGATCGTCGTGCCGCGCGGCTGCTGGTAGGGGATCTGCGCCTGCTGGCCGCCGATCGAGCGGAACACCTGCTCGATATAGCTGCCGAGATCGCCGGTGAACCGGCCCCCGGAGAATTGCGCCTGGCCGCTCTGCCCGACGATGCTGACCGCGCGCACGCCGTTCTGCATTCCGTAGCCGTTGGGAACCGCGAAGCGCAGCCTCAGGTCCGGATGGGTGAAGGTGCGCCCGTCGATCACGCCCTGCTTGGGATCGTCGTCGACCATGATTCCGTCGAGCCTGGCGAGGAAGACGTCGCGGTTGCGCAGGCCGGTGCCGGCGCGGCCGGTCGCCTGCGCCGTCCTGGTCGCTCGAGAGACACGGTCGGCGCTGAGCGGATGGCTGCGCGCCCAGCTCGGGGTCGAACGCTCGTCCTTGCCGCCGACCGCGCGCGCCTGCAGCGATGTGGCCGCACCGAGCGAGCTGAGGAAGCTGGCGGAAGCGGTGGGATCATAGCCCGCCGCGGCAAGGTAGCGCACTCCGAGCGTGTCGGCTTCCAGCTCCTGCTTGCGCGAGTAGCTGAGGACGAG
>DATHBY010000128.1:0-1735 GCA_035295885.1 Allosphingosinicella sp. | reverse complement strand
ATAGGCATCGTTGTAGAGGATGCGCAGTTCCGGTCCCCAAGCGAGGAACATCGGGAATTTCGACGAAAGGACGATGCCGGTCGCGGTTTTCACCGCCTGCGGCCACGCTTCGGGCCGCCCGAGAGGGGAACAGGACCAGTCGTAACCGCGGATGCGCTCCCCCATCTCGCCGCCCTCGGCGAGGAAGGAGAGACTAGGGGGCTCCGAACCGGACGCCGCGGACGCCATCGACTACTCCCATGCGCGCCCCCCGGCTCCGCGCGCAGAAACTAGCGGGGGCGGGACGATTGGGAAAGCCCTTCAGCAAGAACGGCCGGACCCCCTTGAAGGAACCAGAAGGGTTCCTATATATGCGCCGCTGGATGCCTAATGGGTCCGGCGGGCGCCCGCGGGCGCGGGCGCTCCTCACATCGGTTGCTCTTAAGGAGGACAGACATGAGGACCAATTTCGACTTCACGCCCTTCCGGCGTTCCACCGTCGGCTTCGACCGGCTGTTCGACCTTCTCGAGAACGGCTCGGGCTGGCAGGGCGCCGACAATTATCCGCCGTTCGACCTCGAACGGATCAGCGACGACGGCTACCGGATCACGCTCGCCGTCGCCGGCTTCCGTCCGGAGGAGATCGACGTCACGGCCCAGCAGAACCTGCTGATCGTCACCGGCCGCAAGAGCGGCGACGACCAGGGCCGCTACATCCATCGCGGCATCGCCACCCGGGCGTTCGAACGCCGCTTCGGGCTTGCCGACCATGTCCAGGTCCGCTCGGCCGAGCTGAAGGACGGCATGCTGTCGATCGAGCTGGTCCGCGAGATTCCGGAGGAGATGAAGCCCCGGAAGATCGAGATCGGCGGCGGCCGAACCCAGGTCAGCGACCAGCGGTCCGAGAACGACAACAGCGCCGAGAGCCAGGCGGCCTGAGCCGCCGGGCCTGAGCAGGCTGCTCCGGCCTATTTGGCCGGAGCGGCCCCGTTCAACCATGTCATCACTAAAGGAGGACATCATGGCCATGCGTGATCTCATCCCCTGGGGCCGGCAGGAGAACCGCGCCCCCGCCTTGTTCGGCTCCGAGGAACGGAGCCCCTTCCTGAGCCTGAGGCGCGACATCGACAGGCTGTTCGACGACTTCTTCCAGGCGCCCATGTGGAGCCTCGGCCGCGGCGCCGCGATGCCGTGGCCGAACGTGGAGGTGAGCCAGACGGAAAAAGAGATCCGGATCACCGCCGAGGTGCCGGGAATGAACGAAAATGACGTCGAGCTGCTCGTCGAGGACGGAATCCTCACTCTGCGCGGCGAGAAGACGAGCCAGAGCGAGGACAGCAACCGCGGCTATTCGGAGCGCTTCTACGGCCGCTTCGAGCGCCGGATCGCCCTCCCGCCCGGAGTTGACGAGGAGAAGGCCAAAGCGGAGTTCCGCGACGGCGTCCTCAGCGTCACCCTGCCGCGCAACCCTGAAGCGGAACGCGGCCGCCGGATCCCGATCAACGGGGGCACCCGGCATTGATCCGCTGACCCGGCGAAGCGGCTCCGGCTCCGGCCGGAGCCGCTTTTCGTTGAAAGCGGCCGCCGCCGAGCGTAATTCTCCCCGCACAGGAGAGAGCCGATGTTCACGGACATGAGGAACGGTACCGCCCGGGATTGGGCGCATATCGCGGCCGAGCACGGCAAGCACATAAAGAGCGTCGCCGCCCGGCAGATCATGGACAGCCTCGCCCGGCTCGAGTCGATCGAGGTGGGC
>DATHBY010000127.1:0-1517 GCA_035295885.1 Allosphingosinicella sp. | reverse complement strand
TATGCTGGTGCTCGACGCCGACAGCCTCATGACCGGCGAATGCGTGGTGCGGCTCGCCGCCGCCATGGAGGCCGACCCGGACGCCGGCATCATCCAGTCCCTGCCGCTGATCATCAACCGCAACACCTTCTTCGCCCGGCTGCAGCAATATGCGGCCCGGGTCACAGGCCCGGTCATCGCCATGGGCCTTGCGGTCTGGATGGGGCGCGACGGCAACTACTGGGGCCACAACGCCATCATCCGCACCAGGGCCTTCGCCGAACAGGGCGGCCTGCCGGACCTGAAGGGCAAGCCCCCCTTCGGCGGGCACATCCTCAGCCACGATTTCGTCGAGGCGGCCCTGCTGCGGCGCGCAGGCTGGGACGTCTACATGCTGGCCGACCTCCAGGGCTCCTACGAGGAGAGCCCGCCCTCCCTCATCGACCTCGCTGCCCGCGACCGCCGCTGGTGCCAGGGCAATCTGCAGCACATGCGGGTGATCACCGCGAAAGGCCTGAAGCTTCCGTCCCGGCAGCATTTCGCCACCGGCATCATGGGCTATCTGGCCTCCCCGTTCTGGCTGTTCCAGCTCATCGTCGGTATCGCGCTCGTTCTGCAGACCACCTACATCCGGCCGGAATATTTCGCCCGAGACTTCCGCCTCTTCCCGGTCTGGCCGCGATTCGACCCCGAGCGCGCTCTTTGGCTCTTCGCCATCACCATGGGCATCCTGCTCGCGCCGAAGTTCTTTGGGCTGGTGCTGGTGCTGCTCGATGCTAAGGGCCGCCGGGCCTGCGGCGGCGGCATCCGGCTCGTGATCTCGGCCTTCATCGAGATCATCCTCTCGGCGCTCCTGGCCCCGATTCAGATGCTCATCCAGTCGGGCTCCGTGTTCCAGATCCTGCTGGGGCGCGACACGGGCTGGCAGCCGCAGCGGCGCGACGACGGCTCCATTCCGCTCAGGGACATCGTCCGCCGCCACCGCTGGCACACGGCGCTCGGGATTCTCGCCGGCATCTCCGCCTTCTCGATCGCCACCTCGCTCTTCCTGTGGATGTCGCCGACGATCCTCGGCCTCGTGCTCGCGATCCCCCTCTCCTGGCTCTCGGGCCAGCTCGGCATCGGGCTCGCCCTGAAGCGCTGGGGTCTCCTGATAACGCCGGAAGAAGCGCGGCCGCCGCCCATCGCCACCCGCGCCAACGCCCTCCAGGTGGAGCACGAGCGACTCGGCCTGGACGACGACGACAGCCTCGCCTCCCTTCACCGCGACTCGTCCTTGCGCGAGCGGCACGAGGCTATGCTGCCCCCGTCGAGCCCCCGCCAGCGCGGCGAAATCGATCCGGACCGCGCGCTCGCGGAGGCCAAGATCGTCGAGGCCGAGACCATCGACGAAGCCGTGGCCTGGCTGAAGCCGAAGGAGCGCATGGTCGTCCTCCACGACCGCGCGCTGCTCGACGTCCTCAAGCGCCTCAAATCCTGACCGGAGCCGGAGCCGGCCTGACCTTGGTCATCCCCGGTCGGAAGCGTCCGGAGGACGA
>DATHBY010000126.1:0-2968 GCA_035295885.1 Allosphingosinicella sp. | reverse complement strand
AGGAGAAGATGCCGAGGGCGAAGCTCCGGGTTCGGCCCTCCGGCAGGGTGCGGGTGCGGCCGGTCGCCGAGGCGCCGCCGCGGCCGTCGCGGAAGCGGTAGAAATACCATTGGCCGGGCTTGAGGCCGGTGACGACCGGCTTGACGCAGAAATCGTGCTCCGCCTCGGCGGCGGCATCGCCTTCGGCGACGATCTTCAGGAAATCCGCGGTCCGCGACACCTGCCAGTGGATGCGCCCGCCGGAAGCGTAGCGGGTCCACAGCATCACCGAGCGCTGCCCGGGCTCGCCGCTGGCGACCCCGTGGGTGAAGCCGCGGGCGGCTGCGATCTGGGCGACTCCGGGAACTGCGAGGGCTCCGAGGCCAAGGGTGCCGGCCTTGAGCAGCAGGCGGCGGTCAAGGTCGAGGGTCATGGGGAGGTTTTGGCGGGGGAATGGGGGGATGGAAAGCGAGGAAAGGGCCGGACGGACCAATCCGTTCGCCCCGACCTGTCGAAGGGCTTTCTTTCTCCTCGGGCCGCTGAAGGGAGAGGGCTTCGACAAGCTCAGCCCGAACGGTGGTCCTGCGCTCCGCTCTCCCTCCCCTTCCCTCAGCTCAGAAGCTTGAGCGGGTTCTCGACCAGCTTCTTCAGATCCTGCATGAAATTGGCGGCGTCCCAGCCGTCGACCACGCGGTGGTCGCAGCTCAGCGAGAGGTTCATGCGCTTGCGGATCTCGAGCTCGCCCTCAATCACGACCGGCTTCTCCTCGACCTTGTTGACGGCGAGGATCGCCACCTCGGGGCGATTGATGACGGGAGTCGAAACGATTCCGCCCATGGGCCCCAGGCTCGAGATGGTGATGGTCGAGCCGGAGAGCTCGTCGCGCGCCGCCTTGCCGGTGCGGGCCGCTTCGGAGAGGCGGAGGATCTCGCGGGCGATGTCCCAGATGGAGAGGCGGTCGGCGTTTCGAATGACCGGCACCATCAGGCCGTTCGGGGTCTGGGTCGCCATGCCCATGTGGACGGCGCCGGAGCGGTGGAGCAGGTTCTCGTCGTCGTCGTAGCGGGTGTTGATCTGCGGATAGTCGGCCAGAGTGCGCGCCATCGCCGTGATCAGGAAGGGCAGCATGGTGAGCTTCGGGTTGCCGCCGCGGTCCGAGTTCATCATCGAGCGGGTCTGCTCCAGGGCGGTGACGTCATATTCCTCGACCAGCGTGAAATGCGGGATCCGGCGCTTGGCCTCAGCCATGTTCTCCGCGATCTTGCGCCTGAGGCCGACGACCTTGACCGTTTCGTCGGCGCGGCGGGTCCCCCCGGAGCGGGCGACTCCGCCGCCGTTGTAGAGCAGGTAGGCGTCGAGATCGGAATGGCGGATGCGGTCGCCGGCGAACTTCACCTGCCCGAGATCCACGCCGAGGTCGCGGGCGCGGGCGCGCACGGCCGGGGAGGCGAGAATCTTCAGCCTGTCCTTGCCCGGCGGCTCGGGCTGGGGGTTGAGGCCGACCAAGTCGCCGGGATCGGCGACCACCCCTCCCTTGCCCTTCGGCGGGTCGGGCTGGGGATTGAAGCCCTTGGTGTCGCCCGGGTTCGCGAGGGCGCCGCCGCCGGCCGCGTCCCGGCGCTCGCCCTGCCGGCGGTCCGGATCCCCGCGAGGTTCGGAACGGCGGTCGTCGCCGTCGCGGCGGTCGTCGCCCCGCCGGTCTTCGCCGGTGCTGGGGATCGCGGCTTCGAGCTCGGGCCGCTCCTCGACCAGGCCGTCCGCGAGTGCGACCTCGTCCTGCCGGTTGCCGTCCGCGACACTCTCGTCGGCGCCGGCGCTCGCCTCGCCTTCCGTCTCGATCACCACCAGCACCGAGCCGATGGGAATCTGGTCGCCGACCTCGCCGGCCAGCTCGATCACCTTGCCGGCCACCGGGCTTTCCATCTCGACCGTCGCCTTGTCGGTCATCATGTCGGCGACCTGCTGGTCCTCCCTGACCTCGTCTCCGACCTTGATGTGCCAGGCGACGATCTCGGCCTCGGCAATGCCTTCGCCGATGTCGGGCAGCTTGAATTCGAAGCGCGCCATGCTGGTCCTCTAGGCTCGGGTTGTCGTCATTGCGAGGAGCGCAGCGACGAAGCAATCCAGCCTGCGTCCCGTGCCGCACCGGATTGCTTCGCTACGCTCGCAAGGACGATGTTGCGATTCTGCCATCGTCAGTCCTCCAAAGCTTTTCTCAGCGCCAGCCCGAGCCGGACGGGACCGGGGAAATAGGCCCATTCCATCGAATGCGGGTACGGCGTGTCCCAGCCGGTGACCCGGGTGACCGGCGCCTCGAGATGGTAGAAGCACCGCTCCTGAACCAGGGCCGACAGCTCGGCGCCGAAGCCCGAGGTCCGGGTCGCCTCGTGGACGACGAGGCAGCGGCCGGTCTTCTTCACCGATAACTCGATCGTCTCGATGTCTAGCGGGACGAGCGTTCGAAGGTCGATCACTTCGGCGTCGATGCCTTCGGCGGCGGCGGTGGCGAGGGCGACGTGGACCATGGTGCCGTAGGCGAGGATGGTGATCGCCTCGCCTTCGCGGACGATCGCCGCCTTGCCGAGCGGGACGGTGTAATGGCCGTCCGGCACTTCGGCCGCGGGATGCTTTGCCCAGGGGGTGACGGGCCGCTCGTAGAAGCCGTCGAACGGGCCGTTGTAGATCCGCTTGGGCTCGAAGAAGACGACCGGATCATTGTCCTCGATCGCGGCGATGAGCAGGCCCTTGGCGTCGTATGGGTTGGACGGGATCACCGTCTTGATTCCGGCGATGTGGGTGAACAGGGCCTCCGGCGACTGGCTGTGAGTCTGGCCGCCGAAGATGCCGCCGCCATAAGGCGAGCGGATCACCATCGGCAGGTGCCATTCGTTCGCCGAGCGGTAGCGCATCTTGGCGGCTTCGGAGACTATCTGGTCGAAGCCAGGGTAGATGTAGTCAGCGAACTGGATCTCGGCGACGGGGCGAAGGC
>DATHBY010000125.1:0-7372 GCA_035295885.1 Allosphingosinicella sp. | reverse complement strand
ACACCAACACCTACCAGTTCGCCGTCGGCGGCAAGTACGATGCCGGCGCACTGGTCGTCAGCGCCGACCTCGCCCGCACCGACAGCACGTTCGATCTGAGGACCGAAAGCGTCGATTTCGAGATCAACAGGAAGAACTATTCGGTCGACTGGTTCACGGGCGTCGTCGGCGGCACGGGCCCCACCTTCCACATTCGCAACCTCGATTTCACCAATCCGGCAATCTACAATTATCGCGGCTTCTTCGAAGATCACCTGACCGCCGAAGGCAAGGATTGGCAGGCTCGCCTGGATTTCGATTACGAGCCGACCGGAATGTCCTTCCTGCCGAGGCTCCAGTGGGGTCTGCGCTACGTCAACCGAAAGGCCGGCGCCACCGCCGGAGCCTTCTACTGGAACGTGCGCGACCGTGGGATTCCGATCACCGCCGTGCCACTGGATTATCAGATGTCGCCGATCGGCTTCCGCGGCGACAAGAACAAGCCCACCCCGATCTCGTGGCTCGCCCCGACCTTCGAGAGCGTGTGGAGCAATCTCACCGCCTTGCGTCAGTTCAATATCGGGCTGACGGGGACCGGCTCGGTCGACGGACCGCCGGTCGATCCCGGCCGGACCTACGACATCGACGAGAAATCCTACGCCGCTTACGCCCAGGCGGGTTACGAAATCCAGGCCGGCGACATGACGATCGACGGCATGATCGGCATTCGTGCCGTAAGGACGGATCAGGATATCAGCGGCACCACGTTCAGCGTCCCCGTCGTCGTGCCGGTCAATGTCTCCAACGGTTATACGGACTGGTTGCCCAACGCGAGCATGAGGATCCAGTTCACGCCCGAGCTGCAGCTCCGCCTCGCCGCCGCGAAGACCCGGACCCGGCCCACGTTCGAGCAGCTCAGTCCCTCTCTGACGCTGGACGGCGTTCCGGGGTGCGACAGGCCGAATCCCGCGGACGAACGGCAGGACTGCGTCCGCACCGGCCGGCAGGGGAATGCGAACCTCCGGCCGCTCAAGTCCAACAATTTCGACGCCAGTTTCGAATATTATTTCACGCGGAACGGCTTTGTCTCCATCGCCGCGTTCAGGCGGGACATGCGCGGCTTCGTCGCGAACATCGCGTCCGAATTCCCGGCGCTGGATCCCACAACTCAGCTGCCGCTGCTGATCACGTCTCCGGTCAATACGCGCAAGGCTCGGATCCAGGGTCTCGAAGCGCAGTTCAGCACCTTCTTCGATTTCCTGCCGGGGGCGCTGAGCGGGTTCGGCATGCAGGCGAATGTGACCTACATCGACGCCAAGGCCGATTACCTGATCTTCCAGCCGCTTCTTCGCAATCCGGCAGCGGCTCCTGCGCCGGAGTTCATTCCGAATCCCAACCACGCCCAGCGGCGCCTGCGCATCCCGGACGTGTCGAGATGGACGTACAACGTCGTCGGCATGTACGAACGCGGCGGCCTCACCCTTCGGCTCGCCTACAACATGCGCAGCCGCTTCCCCGAGGCCGATCTTGCCGAGCGCGACAATTTCTTCACGCTGCAGGGTCGCGGGCACGCGGTGTCGAGGCTGGACTGGTCGAGCAGCTATACCGTCACCGACAAGTTCACCATCTTCTTCGACTGGACGAACATCCTCGGCGACCCGTTCGAGTCGGACATCGTTCGGGTCAATTACCCGGGCGGGCAGGCGAGCGCGCCGGAGATCTTCCCGATGCTCGTTCGCAACGAGGAATCGGTGATGTCCGCGGGTATCCGCTTCCGCTTCTGATCGAAGACGGACCTACTCGAGCCGGGGGACGCAAGCGTCCCCCGGCTATTTCTTTTGCGCCGGGATTCGCAGCCCCGCAATCCGCTCCGCTGCCGGCGCGATCGCCGGAAGCACGCCCCCCGGCTTGTCGAGGTAGAAATAGGCCACTGCGGCGACGTCGTCGCTTCGGTAGAAATTGGTGTGGCCGTCGGGAAGCGACGGGTCGGACAGCGGCACCGGCGGATCCTTGGCGAGCAGCTGCTGGAAATTGTTTCGGGAGCCAGGGTCGATGGTGACCGGGATCAGCGGCGCGCCCTTTTTCTGAAGACCGAGCACGATCGCCTTCCTGGCGCCGCCGATCATCTGCAGGCTGACCTCGATGTCCCGGCCGAAGAAGATCGGATCGGGGACGTGGAATCGGTAGAAGGTCCAGCGGCCCTCATCGTCCCAGGTGGCGACCGGAGCGCCCTGATAGCGGTTGATGTAGGCGCCCTGGCCCCAGGCGGTGCCGATATAATCCTCGGTGCCGGTGCCGACGAGGGTGGGGCCGGCCGAGGAGTCGCCGTCGAGTGCGATCT
Source organism: Allosphingosinicella sp. (assembly GCA_035295885.1). Lineage (GTDB taxonomy): Bacteria > Pseudomonadota > Alphaproteobacteria > Sphingomonadales > Sphingomonadaceae > Allosphingosinicella. The sequence continues at coordinate 5,052 of DATHBY010000125.1, read as the reverse complement.
TGACCTCGCCCTCGCCCCACCAGGTCTTTTCGTAGACCGGGTTGGTGAGCACGGTGACGCTGGCGCCGAGGAACCGGCCGCGGCCGCGGATGCGCGGCAATATCCTGAAATCCCTGCCCGGCAATGTCGCCCGCTCCCGGCTCCACCAGGCGTGGAAGTAGAGCGAGTCCTTCGGCTGGCCGCGCAGCGCGCGATAGTTGACGTCGTAGAAGATGAGGTTGACCGGCTTGCCCGATTCGTTGGTGACGAGGATCCGTGCGCCCTTGCGGAACGGCATCGGCAGATAGGAGACGAAGGAGCGGCCCTCCGGGCTGGCGAGCAGGGCCGTCTCCATCGGCACCATCTCGCCCGCGCCGTGGAGGAAGAAATCCCCCAGCGGCACCGACACCGCGGGGGTGGCGGCGCCGTCCCAGAACATCTCGAGCTTCAGTCCGCGAAGGGCCTCGGGCGAGCGGTCCTCGATCGTCATCCACATCCGGTCGATCGTGCCGGCGCCCCTGATGTCGGCGAGGACATGCGCGCCGCCGACCGGGATGGTCTCGAAGGCGTGCCCCTTGGCGCCGCGATTCTCGCTGGCGCCCGCGCCCTTGGCGCCGGTCGGATTCTCCGGGCTGATCCAGCGCGGCTCCTCGCCCGCGCGGTAGCGGTAGAGATCGTCCCGGGCAGCGGCGGGCGAGGCGGCAAAGGCGAAGATAGCGAGGGCAATAAGCCGGCTTAAGCCCCTCTCCCGTGAAGGACGGGAGAGGGGTGTGAGCGGCCCGGACGTCACATCACTTGCCTTTCTCGCGAAGGCTCAGGCCGATCTGCGGCTTGCCGTCCTTCCAGAACAGGGGCGCGACGTAGAGCAGGCGCTTGTCGTCGGCCTTGCGGCAGCCCCTGGTCGCGGACCAGGCGTGGAAGGCGATGAAGTGGCGGCCGGCGGCCTGGAAGATGCTCGGATGGCCCGGTCCGCTGAGGCAGCCGGCTTTCTTGTCGTTGAAGCTGTTGAGGATCGGGTTTTCGGGCGCGTCCCTGCACGGGCCGAGGGGGCCTGCGCATGTCGCATAGCCGGTCGCGTAGCGGGACAGCCGCTCCTTCGGGTCCCAGCCGAAAAAGGCGGCGGAGAAGAAGAGCTGATGCCCGGCGGGCGAGCGGACCATCGCCGGCGCCTCGACCAGCTTCCATTCCCATTTCTGATCGTCCTCGACGAGGTGGACCGGCGCACCGACCACCGACATCCCGTCATCCGCCAGCCGCTGCCCCCAGATCACCGTCTTCTTGCCGACCCGGTTCCCGTCGCTCTTGTAATAGAGATAGAGCTTGCCGTCCTTGTCGCGGAACGGGTTGGCGTCGATCGTTCCGCCGAGGTCGAACTGGCACACCATCGGCTCGGCGGAGCCGTCGCGGAACGGCCCTTTCGGATTGTCCGCGACCGCGACTCCGAGGCACTGGACGTCCCGCTTGCGGTGGTTGGCGGTGTAATAGAGAAGCCACTTCCCGCCGACCTTCATCACCTCCGGCGCCCAGGTGAAGCCTTCCTTCACCCACGGCGCGAGGTCGGGCATCCCGTCGAGGCGCTTGCCGTCGGGGCGGGTCACCGGAGTCCAGCGGACGAGGTCGCGCGACGTCAGCATCGGCAGGTTGATTCCGGCATTGGTCGCGTAGGCGATGAACTCGCCCTGATGCTCTACGATGTGCGGATCGGGGAAATTGTCCCTGTACACCGGCACGAAAGAGGGCTCGGCGGCGGACGCGGCCGCCGTTGCGGCGAGCAGCAGACCGGCGATCCCGAGGCGAAGTGAAGACTGGACCGGCATCGCGAAAATCCTCCGATGCGTTTGACTCCAAGGGCTTGTAGCACGGCCGGCGCTCAGACCAACCCCCCTAGGCGGCCCGTTCGGCATCCTCGATCAGCACCATGACTTCGGCGATGATGGCGGCCATCGCGTCGCGCGCGGCGGCCGAATCCTTCGCCTCGATGGCGGCGAGCACGGCATGGTGCGCCGGCAGGCTCGCCGACCGCCCCTTGAAGCGGTTGGTGAAGCGGATCGAGGTTCGCAAGGCGGTACCGACGAGGTCGCGGAACTGCATGTAGAAGGGATTGGCCGAAGCGTTGAGGATCGCGATGTGGAAGGCGATATCCGCTTCGAGAGTGTCTTCGGCACCGGTCTCGGCGGCTTCCATCCGCTCGAAGCCGGCCCTGATCTCCGCCACCGCGGAGCTCGCACCGCGCGCGGCCAGCGCCGCGGCCTCGGGCTCGATCGCGATCCTGAGCTCGCTGAACTGGCGAAGCAGCTCGAGCGAGAATTTTCGCTCGAGCAGCCAGCGCAGGACGTCGGGATCGAACAGGTTCCACGACGAGGGCGGCTGCACGGTGGTGCCCTTGCGGGGACGGGCGGTGAGCAGCCCCTTGGCAGTCAGCATCTTGACCGCCTCCCGGGTCACCGAACGGCTGACGGCATGCTGGACCGCAAGCTCAGCCTCGGTCGGGAAACGCTGGGTCTCATACTCGCCGGTGACGATCGCCCGGCCGAGCGCGTCGAGCATTGCGAAGGTGAGGTTTCGCCCAGCCGCGTCGGTTCGCCCGCCGCGCGCTTCCGCGGCTTCCGCCGCTTCCCCCTCTATCCCCACACTCGCCATGTGGGTTCGATCCTAATGTTCGTTCGACCGGGCGGCAACTACGCTGACTGGTCCTCAGACGAACGGCTCCACGATCTGCCGGCGGCCGACCAGGAAGGCGTCGGCGACGATTCGCAGCGGCTCGCGGTCGACGTCGCTCTCGCCGGCTTCCACCAGCTCCGCGAAGCGGGCGTAGAGCGAGGGATATTCGCCCCGGCCGTCCACGGCCTGCGGCTGTCCGTCGATCGACATTCGAGCGCCGCCGTCGAGCAGCTCCAATATCATTCCGTCCTGAGTTCCCACCCGGATCGTCCAGCGCTCCCCTTCGCTGTAGCGCCAGTCCATGTCGGCGGAAAAATCGCCGTCGCTTCCCTCGAAGGCGATCCGGGCTGCGATCGGGGTCTGCCTGTTCTCCGGAAAGGACAGGGCGGCCTCGCGAACGAACAATCGGGACGGCAGGATCCGGGTGGCGATGGAGAGGGCGTTGATTCCGGGATCGAACACCCCGAAGCCGCCGGGCGCCCAGATCCATTCCTGCTCCGGATGCCATTTTCGCACATCCTCGTGCCATTCGATACGCAGGGAGGCGATCGTCTTTCCCGCCAGGGCCGCCCGGGCCGCCGGCACGGCCGCGGCATGCTGCGAGTGCCAGGCCGTGAAGAGCGTCCGACCGGAGTCGCGGCCGAGACGCTCGATCTGCTCAATCTCTCCAAGCGTCGCCGCGGGCGGCTTTTCGAGCAGCACGCCGACGCCGGCCGCAAAGGCGGCCCGGGCGACGGCCAGCCTGACCGTGGGCGGAGTGCAGATGGCGACCGCGTCGAGCCGCCCCGCAATCTTTTCCAGCAAGGCCTCATGGCTTGAGAAGACCGGCACCCCTTCATCGGCCGGCGCACGCGGGCTGACGATGGCGGCGAGCTCGAATCGAGGGTCGGCGGCGATGGAGGGCACGTGCTGATCCCTGGCGATCTTGCCGTAGCCGACTATGGCGATTCGAATAGGCATTCGGGCTCCTGGCTTGCAGGGCCTGATGGACGGATGCTGCTTCGAGGCAAAGCCTAAAAGGTGCCATGGACGCTCCGATCGGCTAAGAGGCGCTTTCGGGAGGATAGAGCATGGCCGACCAATCCGCCGCGAGGCTGATCGCGGGCGACGACGACGCCCGCCCGATCTTCGACCTCCAGCATCGGGCTTCGCGGCAGGGACCTCCGGCGAATCTCCGGCTTCGGCGGGACCGGCTGGATCGGCTCCGCTCCGTCGTTGCCGGCAACGAGACCGCGATCGCTCGGGCCATCTCGGACGATTTCGGAGTCCGGAGCCGCACCGAGACCGAACTGCTCGAGATCGTGCCGGTTCTGAACGCGATCAGTCACGCACGAAAGCATGTGGCGGCGTGGATTCGGCCGGAGCGGCGCTGGGTCGATCCGCTGTTCCAGCCGGCCAGCGCCCGGGTGCGGCACGAGCCGCTCGGAGTCGTCGGAATCATCTCGCCGTGGAATTATCCGCTCCAGCTCGCCCTTTCGCCGCTGATCGACGCTCTCGCCGCGGGCAACCGTGCGATGCTCAAGCCCTCCGAGCTCACTCCGGCCTTTTCGGAGCTTCTCCGCCGGCTGATCGCGGAGAGGTTCGACGAGTCGGAGGTGGCGGCGATCACCGGCGGGGCCGATATCGGCGAGGCCTTCGCCGGGCTGCCCTTCGATCATCTGCTCTTCACCGGTTCGACCGCCGTGGGGCGCAAGGTCTACCAGGCCGCCGCCGCCAATCTGGTGCCGGTAACCCTGGAGCTGGGCGGCAAGTCGCCGACCATCGTCTGTCCCGATTACGATCTGGCGAAGGCGGCGCGGAGCATCGCGTTCGGCAAGTTCGTCAATGCCGGCCAGACCTGCATCGCGCCCGATTACGTGCTGGTACCGGAAGGGCAGGAGCGGGCGTTCGCCGACGCATTGATGGCGCAGGTGAGGCGCTCCTATCCCGCCATCGCCGGCAATGACGATTATTCGGGAATGATCAGCGAGCGTCACCGCCGCCGCCTCGCCGACGCCGTCGAGGCGGCTCGGCAGGCCGGGGCGACGGTGCTCGCCCACGGGGAGGAAGGCGCTGCGGCCGAGGGGAAGATCGGACCGACCGTCATCCTCGGCGCTCCGGAGGGGACCTTGTTCCTGACGGAGGAGATATTCGGTCCGGTGCTTCCGGTCCTGCCCTATCGAAGCCTCGACGAGGCGATCTGCTTCGTCGCGGCGGGCGAGCGGCCGCTGGCCCTCTATTGCTTCAGCAACCGCCGCAGCGACCGCGAGCGCGTGCTGGACGGAGCGATCTCGGGCGGGGTCACGCTCAACGGCACCCTGCTCCACGTCGCCCAGGAGAACCTCCCGTTCGGCGGCGTCGGGGCGAGCGGAATCGGCGCCTATCACGGTCACGAAGGCTTCAAGCGCTTCAGCCACGCCCGGGCGGTGCACA
>DATHBY010000124.1:0-4089 GCA_035295885.1 Allosphingosinicella sp. | reverse complement strand
TCGATCCCAAACCGGGCATTCGCAGTGTGCGTCTGACCGGCGGCGCCGAAGCTGAGCCGCCCGGCTTCTTCGCCACAGTCTTCGGCGCGCTGTCCTACATTCCGCGCGAGCAGCCGATCCGCGACAATCTCGAGGCGATCGACCAGCGTTCGGCGACCATCCGGCGGCTTCGCCTGATCGTAGAGGCGATGCGTCCCGAGGTCGAGGCGGCGATCGAGCGGGCGTTCGGCTCCACCCTGCTTCTGATGAGGCCGACGGCGAAGAGGCTCGCCTCCTGGCGGGCAAGGGCGCAGATCGTCGCCGCTCGGGAGGCCGGCTACGCCTATGCCGCTTATGGCCATTTCAAGCTGGCCGGAGTGGCGGAGGAGGTGGCGGAGCGCATCTTCCAGCTCGGCGGCGGCGGCGACCGCGGCCGTCACGAGCGCGTCCGGCAGTCGATCTGGGCCGAGGTCAGGCGGCGCGGCCTCACCGGCCAGAATGCGATGACCACGACCGGAGCCCGGCCCGAGGTCGTGCTCTTCCTGAGGAGCTTCGACGCCGCCTTCCGCACCCGGCGGCTGCGCTTCCTGGTGCGCCGGCTCGGACAGATCGAGGAGCAGCCGAACCCGCCGCGCGGCGCGATCGGAGCCGCCCGGGGCGAAATCTACCGGCTGATCGGCCGCTATTCCGAAGAGACGGCCGAGGCCGGGGCGCAGGTCTATCGCGATGCCGAGACGAATCCGGGAGCGGCGATGGACGCGCTCGCGCGGGCGTGGTCGCTGAGGGCCGACGACGACGAGGCGGATTCCCGGCTGACCGAGGCTCTCGCCGCCCTTCCCAAGCCGGAGCGGCGCTCGCTGATCCTCGCCTATCTCGGCTTCCCCTTCTACGACGTAGCCACCCTGCCGCTGCTCCAGGGCGAGGGGCTCGACGAATATGACGAGGTCAAGGTCGACCGCATCTCGCCCGAGGACGCGACCGCGATCCGCTCCGGCGGAGTCGGCGCCACGCTCAAGGGCATACAGTTCAACAGCTTCGGCGCCTTCTTCAGCCGGGCCTATCGCGAGAACGACTATCTGTGGGGCCGACTTCACGGCGCCGAGCGGCTGATCGACATCACCGTCTCGACCCTGCCCGAAGGCCTGCACCTGCCCGGGGGGCTCGTCGCCCGGCTGAAGGACGAGGCGTTCCGCGCCATCCTCGCCGAGGAAAGGCCTCGGCTGCTGGAGATCCAGCCTTTGTTCGACGCGATCGAGCGGGAGCTCGCGACCGGTCCGTCATTGCGAGGAGAGTAGCGACGAAGCAATCCAGCGGGCGGAGGTGCAGCACTGGATTGCTTCGCTCCGCTCGCGATGACGGAGTGACGGTTGCGCCGCCGCCCGCACCGCCATAGAGCTACCTCGAAGCCTGGAGGGCGCGAATGCAATTCCTGAAAACCCTCTTCTGGATCGCTCTCACCGTGGTCCTCGTCCTGTTCGCCAAGGCAAACTGGAACGCCGTGACCCTGAAGCTGTGGGGCGGGCTGGAGGCGGACGTGAAGCTGCCCGTCCTCGTCCTCGCCGCCTTCCTGCTCGGCTTCGTTCCGACCTTCATCGTCTACCGGGCGCGGCTGTGGAGCCTCAGGCGCCGGATCGAGCCGGCGGAGCGTCACGTCAGCGTCGTTCCGCCGCCCACCACCCCTGCGCCGGTGACCGTCGGCAATGGCGACGGCGAGGGCGGGCGGGTCGCGACCGACAGCAAGGCCTGGCCGACGGCATGAGGAGCCCGATCTTCGTCGCCATCGACACGCCCGACCTCGAAAGGGCGAAGTCGATCGCGACCCGGGTCAGGAACCATGTCGGCGGAATCAAGCTCGGGCTCGAGTTCTTCTGCGCCAACGGCCGCCACGGCGTCCGCGAGATGGCCGAGCTCGACCTGCCGATCTTCCTCGACCTGAAGCTCCACGACATCCCGAACACGGTCGGAAAGGCGATCCAGGCGCTTCGCCCGCTCGAGCCGGCGGTGCTCACGGTCCATGCCGCCGGCGGCCGTGCGATGATGGAGGACGCCAAGGCGGCGGCGCCGACCGGCACCAAGGTGGTCGCGGTGACGGTGCTGACCAGCCTCGACGGCAGCGACCTCGGCTCGATCGGTCTCGCCGAGGATCCGCACGCCCAGGTCGAGCGCCTGACCGGCCTGGCCCGCGAGGCAGGGCTCGACGGAGTCGTCTGCTCCGGCAACGAGGTGACGGCGGCCAAGAAATTGTGGCCGGGCGGCTTCTTCGTCGTGCCCGGAGTGCGGCCGGCGGACAGCCATGCCGGCGACCAGAAACGGGTGATGACTCCGAGGAAGGCGCTCGACTCGGGCGCTTCGATCCTCGTCGTGGGACGGCCGATCACCCAGGCCGAGGACCCGGACCTGGCGGCGAGGGCGATCGAGGCGACTTTGTAGCTTTGCCTCCCCATCGCCAGATGGGGAGGGGGACCACCCGAAGGGTGGTGGAGGGGTAGCTGGCACAGGCCCTCACCTCTGGCGCGAGACCCGCTGATTCCGCGACATTACCCCTCCACCAGGCTTCGCCTGGTCCCCCTCCCCATGCTTCGCATAGGGAGGCAAAGTGTAGACACCCTCCCCTCACGCTCCTATCGGCGCCCCTCAGGAGACCTTGATGAGCTGGCTGAACCGCGTCCGCAATTCCATCCCCTTCCTGCCCAAGCGGGAGACTCCGGAGAATCTCTGGCACAAATGCCGGCAGTGCAACGCGATGATCTTCACCAAGGAATGGGAGGAGAACGATTCGGTCTGCCCGCGCTGCGACCATCACGGCCGGATCGGCCCCAGGGCGCGCTTCGAGCGCCTGTTCGACCCCGGTTACTCGATGCTTCCGCAGCCGCCGGTGCGCGAGGATCCGCTCAAGTTCCGCGATTCCAAGCGCTACAGCGACCGGCTGAAGGCGGCGCGGACGGCGACCGGCGAGAGCGACGCGCTGATCAACGCCCGCGGAACGGTCGAGGGGCATCGAGCGGTCATCGGAATCCAGGACTTCGCCTTCATGGGCGGATCGATGGGAATGGCGGTCGGCGCCGCCTTTCTCGACGGAGCCCGGGCCGCGATCGCCGGCGGCTGCCCCTACATCATCTTTACCGCGGCGGGCGGCGCTCGGATGCAGGAGGGCATATTGTCCCTCATGCAGATGCCCAAGACGACCGTGGCCATCGCCGAGCTCAAGGAAGCCGGCCTGTCTTACATCGTCGTCCTCACCGATCCGACGACGGGCGGAGTCACCGCCTCCTACGCGATGCTCGGCGACGTCCAGATCGCCGAGCCGGGCGCGCTGATCGGCTTTGCCGGCCAGCGGGTGATCGAATCGACGATCCGCGAGAAGCTCCCGGAAGGCTTCCAGCGCGCCGAATATCTGCTCGCGCACGGGATGATCGACATGGTCGTGCACAGAAAGGCCCTGCGCGAGACCCTGGCTCGGCTGATCGATTATCTGACCCCCGAACGGAAGGCCGCGGCGTGAGCTGCCTCCCCATCGCGATGCGATGGGGAGGGGGACCACCCGAAGGGTGGTGGAGGAGTAATTGGCGAGGCCTCGTCAGCTACCCCTCCACCATGCTCCGCATGGTCCCCCTCCCCACGCCTTCGGCGTAGGGAGGCAAGGGGTGGCCGACCGAGCCGTCTCCTCCGATCCCGCCGTCCAGCGCCAGCTCGACCGGCTGGCGAGCCTCTCCCCCGGCGCCGACATCCTCGGCCTCGAGCGTATCTCCGCCCTGCTCGGCCGCCTCGGCAATCCGGAGCGGCGGCTGCCGCCGGTCTTCCATGTCGCCGGCACCAACGGCAAAGGCTCGACCTGCGCCTTCCTGCGGGCCGCGATCGAGGCGGCCGGGCTGGCGGCACACGTCTATACGAGCCCGCACCTCGTCTGCTTCAACGAGCGCATCCGGCTGGCGGGGCAGCTGATCGGCGACGAGGCGCTGGCGGCCCTGCTCGAAGAAACGCTCGACTCGGCCGCCGGAATGGAGATCAGCTTCTTCGAGGCGACCACCGCCGCCGCCTTTCTCGCTTTCTCGAGGCAGCCGGCGGACGCCTGTATCGTCGAGGTGGGTCTCGGCGGGCGCCTCGACGCGA
>DATHBY010000123.1:0-3349 GCA_035295885.1 Allosphingosinicella sp. | reverse complement strand
CAGGTCGCATTCGCCATCGTCTCGACCACGCTCGTCGTGTGCGCGGTGTTCGTGCCGATCATGTTCATTGCCGGCCAGACCGGACTGCTCTTCCGCGAGCTCGCCGCCGCGATGATCGGAGCCGTCGCCTTTTCGGGCTTCCTGGCTCTCAGCCTCGCGCCGATGCTCTGCTCGAAGCTGCTCAAATACCAGGAGCGCGGCCGCTTCGCCCGCTGGGTCGACGAGCGCTTCCGCCGCCTCGAGGGCTTCTACTCCCGACGCCTCGACGGAGTGATCAGGCGGCCGACGATCCCGCTCATCGTCGTCGGCATCTTCCTCGCCGGCGCCGGAGCACTCTTCTTCACCCTTCGCTCGGAGCTGGTGCCGGCCGAGGATGTCGGCATCCTGTCGGCCAACGTCTCCGCCCCTGAAGGCACGGGCTACGCGCAGATGGACCGCTACATGCTCGACGCCCAGGGCAAGTTGCTGCCGCTGGTCGACAAGGGCGCCGTCCGGGCGATCATCCAGCGGACCCCCGGAGGCTTCGGTCCGTCCGACGATTTCAACAGCGGCACGTTCGTCGTCTTCCTCAAGCCCTGGGAGGAGCGCGAGAAGACCACCCAGGACGTCGTCCAGGAAGTGAACCGCCGCCTCGGCCAGCTTCCCGCCGTGCGCGGCAACGCCCAGGTCCGCTCATCGATCGGCGGCCGCGGCCGAGGCCAGCCGGTCAGCTTCGTCATTGCCGGATCGACCTACGCCGAGCTCGCCCGGGCCCGCGACCGGATTCTCGCCGCCGCCGCCGCCAATCCCGGCCTCGTCAACCTCGATTCCGACTATAAGGAAACCAAGCCGCAGCTTCGGATCGCGGTAGATACCGCCCGCGCCGGCGATCTCGGGGTGTCGGTCGAGGACGTCTCCAACGCCCTCCAGTCGCTGCTCGGCTCGCGCCGGGTCTCCACCTATGTCGATCGCGGCGAGGAATATCGGGTGATCGTCCAGGCCGAAGCGGCCGACCGGGCGGCCGAGGCCAATCTCCAGGCCATCCACGTCCGCAACCGCTCCGGAGGCGTGGTGCCACTCGCCAGCCTGGTCACCGTCACCGAGGCGGCCGGGGCCCGCGATCTCGGCCGCTACAACAAGATGCGGGCCATCACCCTCTCCGGCGGCCTCGCCCCCGGCTATTCGCTCGGGGAGGCGCTCGGGTTCCTCGAGGCTCAGGCCGCCCAGTCGCCGGAGGTGATCGCGGTCGGCTATCGAGGCGAGAGCCAGGCCTTTAGGGAAGCCGGCGGCTCGATCTGGCTTGTCTTCGGACTCACCATCCTCATCATCTACCTGCTGCTCGCCGCCCAGTTCGAAAGCTTCGTCCACCCCGCCGTCATCATCAGCACGGTGCCGCTGGCGGTGGCGGGCGGCGCCATCGGCCTGGCGGTGATGGGGCAGACCTTGAACCTCTACAGCCAGGTCGGCCTGGTCATGCTCGTTGGCCTGGCGGCCAAGAACGGAATCCTCATCGTCGAGTTCGCCAACCAGCTTCGGGACCGGGGCCGCGACATCGGCGAGGCGATCCGCGAGGCTTCCGCCCGGCGCCTCCGCCCGATCCTGATGACCTCCATCGCCACGACCGCCGGCGCCGTTCCGCTGATGCTGGCGGGCGGGGCCGGAGCCGCCGCCCGAACCGCGATCGGAGTGGTCATCGTCTGGGGAGTCTCGATCTCGACCCTGATCACCCTGTTCCTGATCCCGCTCCTCTATTCGCGCTTGGCCCGCTATACGGGCTCGCCGCTGGCGGTGACCCGCAAGCTGGAAGAGCAATTGAAGCATCCCGCGGGCGCGCAGCCTGCGCCTGCGGAATGAGGGGAATTACGTGACGGCGTTAGCGTCCAGGTCGCAGCTCAGGATGTCGTTCCTGCGCTACGCCCTCCTCACCGTGCCGCTGGTGCTCCTGCTCGGCACCGTTTCCGGCCGGATCGCCAATTCCGGCTACGGCAACGCCTGGTTCGACGCTCTTGAGAAGCCGGCGATCATGCCCCCGGGCTGGATGTTCGGCGCCGCCTGGACCTTGCTTTACATCCTCCTCGGCCTGGCGCTCGCACTCATCCTCCACGCGCGCGGCGCCCGCGGCCGGGGCCCGGCTCTGGCCCTGTTCGTCCTCCAGCTCCTGATCAACTATTCCTGGTCGCCGATCTTCTTCGCCTTTCACGAGGTCGGCCTCGCCTTCTGGACGATCGCGGCGATGATCCTGGTCTCGGCCGTCACCGCGGTCCTTTTCTGGCGGATCCGGCGGGTCGCAGCACTTCTGATGCTTCCCTATATCGCCTGGCTTTGCTTCGCCGCTCTGCTCACCTGGCAGATCGGAGCGCTCAACCCGCAGGCCGCACAGCTTGCGCCGGACCACTCCACTACCGATATCCCCATCTAAGGCACTTTTGCGAAGGAGGACGCGATGCAGTCCGAAAACCGCCTGTTCGACGATTTCGTCAAGGTCATGAACGGCGCCGCCGGCACCATCGCCGGGATGGGCCGGGAGGCCGAGAGCGCCTTCCGCGACCGCATGCGCGACTGGGTGGGCGGCCTCGACATGGTCTCGCGCGAGGAGTTCGAGGCGATGAAGGCGATCGCCATCGCCGCCCGCGAGGAAAGCGCGGCGCTCAAGAGCCGGGTCGAGGCGCTGGAAGCCGCGGCCGCTGCGAAGCCGAAGCGTAAGCCGGTCGGTGAGGCCGGTGCTGGGCCCGCCGGCCAATAATCCACAACATATTGTGGTCGCCTGATCTGCGTTCTTGCGCCGCCGCTCGCGTGCGGGCAGTTTCGCGGAACAAAGGCGGCCGGAAAGCTAAGCGATGAACGTGGACGAATTCGAGCTGGAGCGCGAGACGGGCGGTCCGATCGACATGCTCGAACATTATTTCAGCGCCCATGGCTGGGCCTGCGAGCGCGGCGAGGACGAGATCGTCGCCAACTTCCAGGGCAGCTGGGCGCAATATGAGCTTCGCGCGGTCTGGCGCGACGAGGACCATGTCCTCCAGTTCCTCGCGCTTCCGGACATCCGGGTCGCCCAGGACAAGCGCGCCGCCGTCTACGAGACGATCGGCCTCATCAACGAGCAGCTGTGGATCGGCCATTTCGAGCTCTGGGCGAGTTCGGGCCTGGTCCTCTTCCGCCACGCCACCTTGCTCGAAGGCGAGGAAGGCGGAGTTCTCACCCTCCAGCACGCCGAGACCCTGGTCGAGGCGGCGATCGAGGAATGCGAGCGCTTCTACCCTGTCTTCCAGTTCGTCCTGTGGGCCGGCAAGACCCCCCAGGAAGCGATCGCCGCCGCCCTGATCGAGACCCAGGGCGAGGCCTGATCCGTAGGCGGGGGAGACCGTCCTCC
>DATHBY010000122.1:0-4327 GCA_035295885.1 Allosphingosinicella sp. | reverse complement strand
GGGGGTCGCCGGGGTCGAGGCGGCCGCGCGTCCAGTGGAGCTCGGCGACGACCGGTCCGGAAACCAAAGCGAGGGGGAGGCTGGCGAGCAAGGCCCGCAGATGGGGAGGGCCTCGGCCGCCAAGGGCGTTGATGAAGACGTTGGTGTCGAGCAGCACCGGCCCCTTGGGCATCGCCGCGCCGAGCCTCGGGAGTTCCGCCCTGTCCCGGTAGCGCAGCTCCGGCGCGGCCATCGGCTCAGCCGTCGATCTGAGCGAGCACGTCCGGGTCGAGATCGGCGAGCCGGCCCCATTGCCGCGCCAGCCATGGACCGAGATCGTCCTGCGTGGCGAGGGCAGCGAGCGCCGCCTCGACGACGGCCGCGGGGGACTGGCTGCCGACGCGACGGGCGGCGGCTTCGAACAGAGCGGGCTGAACCTTGGCGTTGAGATGGCGGGTCTTCGCGCCGGCGGTCAGACCGGCCGCGTCGGCCATTCGCATCGACAGCGGCGCCTCTGCCGGCATCGCGCGCGACGGCCCCCGCGACCCGGTACGTTTCGAAATCGGCATTTTCGTATCCGGTATTACTATATTATGCTTTTAGTAATACAGAACGGCCGGCAGTCCCGCAAGACCTGGAACGAAGCGCCGCGCCTCGCCATTTAGACCGAAGGACGAAAAAGGAGCCCCCCATGGCCGGCGGTTGGGCGCGCGACGGCGCGGTGCAGGATCAGATCGACGACACGGTGAAGGACGCGGTGCTGAGCGCCCGCGCCAGGCTGCCGGCGGGGGAGGGGTCCGAATATTGCGAGGATTGCGGCGAGCCGATTCCCGAGCGGCGGCGCGAGGCGCTGCCGGGGACCCGGACCTGCGTTCCCTGCCAGTCGGAGCGCGATTCCGAGGCTCGGCGGGCGGGAGCCGGGATCAACCGGCGCGCAAGCAAGGACAGCCAGCTTCGCTGACCTCCGCTACCGGCCGGCCCCCTCAGCCCAGCCCCTTTGCGAGAAATGGCCCCAGCCGGTTGGCGAGCGGAAGGGGCAGCCGCCGCCAGGCGGCGGTCTGGAGCCGGTAGCGGGAGCTGGCCGGGTTCAGGTCGCGGTGGACGCCCTTTGTCGCATACGTGAGAGGGCGCGGCTCGAAGCCCCAGTTCTTCTTGAACGCGAAGGCCCCGGATCCGAGCTTGGAGCGGCCGAAATCGAAGCGGGTGCAGCCGCGGCCGGCGGCGTGGCGCATCAGCGAATAATAGAGGAGGTCGTTGGCGCGCAACGCCCTGGCCTCCCTGGTGCCGCCCCCCCAATAGGGGTGGACGATCCCCTTGAAATAGAGGCTGAGCACCGCCGCGATCGGCCTGCCTTCGCAGCGGACGGTGACGATGTCGGCATCCGCGCCCCATTCCCTAGCCATCGCCTCGAACAGGCTGCGCGGAAAAACCGGGGTGCCGAGGTTGCGGACGCTTTCGGAATAGACTCGGTAATGGTCTTCGAGCGCTTGCCGGCCGCTGCCCGCCGTCACCTCCAGCCCCAGCCCGAGCGACCGCCGAACCTCGGCGCGCTGCTTGCGCGGTATGGCTTTCAGGATGGCTTCGTCGCTGGCGGGAAGATCGCGGACGAAGCCCGCATAGACTCCCTCGTCCCGCCGCCAGCCGTCGGGAAGCCGGCCGCCGCGGAGAGTGACGGAGGGGCAGCGCTCCCGTTCGGCCAGCGACCAGGCGGCGGCGGCCAGCGCCTCGACCGCCATCCCAGTGCCGGCGACGATTCCGCCGCCCACTCCGAAGCCGCTCGACACCAGGGCCGAGCCGAAGAGCGGCGACCGCACCCGGGTGAGCGGAAGCAGGCCCGCCAGGCGCCCGGCCTGGTCTTCTGCGACGAGATAGCGCCCGGCCTGGCCCGTCCCGCGCTCGACCGCTCTCGTCCAGGCGGGGCGATGGAAAAGCTCCGCCTCAGGATGATCGGCGGCGAAGCTGTCGATCCGCCGGCACTCGTCCGGATCGTCGAGATCCGCCAGCCTGATGCTGAAGCCGGCGAAATGGGCGAGGAGATTGAGCAGATCGCTATAGAGTTCCAGCTCGATCAAGATGGCAGCGAACATGGCGCCGGGCCTCCGCCCCGGGATCGATTAAGCTAGGGCGGGAAGTCTTAAGCGGTGCTTTCGGCCGAGGACAAGCGCGGGAAAACCACTGTCCCGAATTGCTTCAGCCGCCGCGCAAGGGTGAACCTCCCTGGTCGCTGAAGCCCTCATAATCGATGCTGAGCTCCTCGCCCTCGGCTATGTCGCGGCAGGCTATGAAGCTGAGCCGGTCGGTGCTCCGCACATTGGCCTCGGCGCCCGGAGCCGGCTCGTTCAGGTACCAGCCCGGGGTAAGGTTGTGGAAATCGGCCGGGCAGCCGATCGTGTCGCCGCGGTTGATCCCGAAATCGTGATAGAGGGCCCGTTCCGCTGGGGTGAGACCGGCTTGCTCCAGCTCCGCCTTGCTCACCCATACCAGCGGCACCGTGTCGCTGGCGAAGATGTCGGTGCCCGCCGGGATCGGCCGGATCGCGAACACGCCGATGCCGTGCACCGCCGACAGTCCGAGGCGGACAAAGACGCCTTGGTGGGGAAGCTTCGCAGCCATGAAGGCCTGACTAGCCGGGGCGGCGGAATCCGCAATGGCCGAGGTTCAGCGCCCGCCGCCGGCCCGCCCGGGTCGGCCGACGGCGCCGCGCAGGTAGTTGGCACGGTTCTCGAGCTCGGCCCGTTCCGACGGCGACAGGCCGTCGCGGCCGTAGCGCCTGGCGAGGCGCCCAATCGCCCTGGCCTCGCGCTCGAGCCGGCGGGCCTCGCTTCTCGAGAGTGCGCCGTTGTCGCGGGCGCGGTCGATGCGCCCGTTTATGTCACGCAGTTCCTTGCCGATTCCCGGGCCGGGCAGGCGGCTGTCGGGGAGGAAGGGGCTTGCGGCAGGGACGTGGCCGTAATCGTGCTTGCCGGCGATCTGGGCGGCGGCTGGAACGGCGAGCGCGAGGAAAGGCAGAGAAAGGAGGGCGAGTCGACGCATCCTGCGGCTCCTGCGGGACGAAAGCGGCCGGCAATTTTCATTACGTAAGCTGAACGACAGCCGAACCGCGGGGCCTTGCAGCGGAGGTTGGAGGCTCGCGGCTCGCCGCGTAGATGCCGACCACGTTGATTCGCGAGGGAGAGGAACATGCCCAGGGGAGCTTGCCTGTGCGGCGCCGTCAGCTTCGAGGTGAAGGGCGATTTACCGCCGCCCGACGCTTGCCATTGCTCGCAATGCCGAAAGTCGTCCGGCCACTATTTCGCGTCCACCGACATCCCGACGGAGCGGCTGACCCTCCGGGGCGCGGAGCATGTCACCTGGTACCGATCGTCGGAGAAAGTGCGGCGCGGCTTTTGCTCGGTCTGCGGCTCACCCCTCTTCTGGGACCCGCTCCACCGGGACTGGACCGCAATCGCCATGGGCGCCTTCGAGGCGCCCACCGGCACCCGCCTCGACAAGCACATCTTCGTCCACGAGGCGGGAGATTATTACGAGATTGCCGACGGACTGAAGCGCTACGGGCCGAGCCCCGACAGCGAGTGGCTCCCCGGCACGGAAAGCTGAAAAGCACCGGATCCCGCAGCATCCTTGCCTGGGTTCGAGAGACAGGTTGCCTTCGAGACCGGGCCTTGCCACGCTGCCGGCTTCCTGGGGAGATGATCATGCGCTCAATTCTAATCGCCACCTTGATTGCGACCGCCGCGCCCGCCCTCCACGCGCATGAGGCGCACGCGCCCGCAGCCCCTGTCCCCAAGGAGGAGCTGCTCAAGCCTCCGGCGGATGCGGTACATTATGTGGTGGTGTCCGAAGCGGGCAAGCATGGCGATCAATGGCGCTGGCAGCTTCCCGACGGCCGCACCGCCTATCGATGGTCCCAGGAGCTTCGCGGCTGGATCACCGAGATGGACCAGGTGAACAGCTTCGCTCCGGACGGAACGATCAGGGCGCTCGAGGTCCGCGGCGTGACGATGTCCGGAGATGCGGCCGAGGTTTATCGGGTCGAGAACGGCCGCGCGACCTGGAAGACCGCGACCGACAGCGGCGAAGCTGCCGCGGGCGGGTGGTACATACCCGCGGGCGGCGTGGGCATCGCGACCGCGCCGCTCGTCGAAAGGCTTGCAGCGGCAGGGGAGGCGGGACTCGACTTCCTCCCGAGCGGCAGGGGGCGAATGACCTTCGGACCGACGCTGACCATCCAGGGGCCGGGCGGACCGAAGCGAGTCCAGCTGGCCTTCGTGCGAGGGCTCCTGCCTTCGCCGGTCCCCGTCTGGCTGGACGAGAATAAGCGCTATTTCGCGGACATCAGCTACATCTC
>DATHBY010000121.1:0-10975 GCA_035295885.1 Allosphingosinicella sp. | reverse complement strand
GCTCCTTCGAGAGCCGAGCTGTTGAGATGGACATCCCGCCACAGGCTGCCGGCGAGATCGGCATCGTGGAAGCGCGCGTCGCGCAGGGCGCAACGCACGAACTTGGCGGAGACCGCCCGGACCTCGGTGAAATCGGCGCCGGTGAGGTCCACGTCCTGAACCAACGCTTGCCTCAGGTCCGCGCCGTGCCACAGGCTGCCAGCGAGCGGGAGCAATTTCGAGCGTGAGCCGATCAGCTCCTCGCCTTGAAGTTGGAAGCCTGAACAATCTATTTCCCGCGGACGCGGGAGGGGCGAGGCTGTCGCGAAGCTCTGCCGCCAGACCGCGAAGGCGAGCTTGCGGACGGCCAGCGGGCGTTCCGGTTCGAGTAGGCTCCGAAACTGGGCGGCAAAGGCCTCTTTTTCAGGCGCCTCCTGAGCGGAATGGTGCTGAAGCAGGAAGTCGATCGTTTCCTTGGAAGGGACCTTGACCGCCCAGCCGGATTCTCCGTTCCCCTCCAGGACCGCCTCGTAAAGCGCCCCCGCCAGGAAATATTCGCGAAGCGAGGTGTGACCGAAGCGGAAGCCGCTCTCGGCTGGCCGGGACAGCAGGGTCGCGTTGCGCAGGTCCTGGACGAATATCTCGCTCAGCCGGAGGCCTTCGGCACCCCGAAGCGCCCCGGCGAGCTTCGGGAAATTGGCTCCGATTTCCAAGTCCAGCCATTGGATAAGGCGCTCGTTCGAGATGTCCTCGCGCTCCCGCCCGTGGAGGTGCAGCGCCAGCGCCTGGAGAAGTCGCTTTTTGTCCGGGATGGGAATGACGTGCTTCGGGCTGTCCCGTTCGAACGCTTGGCGGACCAATATGTCGTAGAGGCCGGACAAGCTGATCTCGCGGCCGGCGAGCTTTTCGGCTTCGAGCCGGTGGATCAGCTCGCTCATGTAGCGCAGCAGGATCGGGCGGCGCGCGAGTTCGCTCAGGTCATAGGTACTCTCGATCAGGCTGAGGGCGCGATCATGGTCCTCCGACGGCAGGTTGCGCCTGATATAGTCGCGAATCTGCTTCGGGCTGAAAGGCAGCATTACGTAAACGGCAATGTCTTCCTGCAGCTTCAGTCCGAATCGATCGGCGTCGCTCAGGAATCCGCGCTCGGCGGCGAAGTCGGCAAAATATTGGCTCCGGCAGGACATAAGGATGCTCGGGCCGTGGCGGCGCGTCGCCGCCGGGGCCGCCCCGTTGCGATTGTCGATCCGCCGCCTTGCATCCTCGCGCCAGATGCTCGCCGGGACGATTCCGATAAGCTGGCGATAGATTATGCGCGCCACGTCCATCGAATATTTGTTGGTGATCTCGTCGAGCCCGTCGAAGATGACCAAAGCGTCGCGGCTGCGAATGAAGTCGATCACTTCGCTCGCCCGCAGAGTCGATTCTCCGCTCTGGCGCAGAAGGTCGTCGATCAGGGATTCGAGCGTCACCTGCTCGGGATGCTCCGGACGGGGGATGTCTCGAAGGTCGAAGTAGACCGGGGTCGGAAGCGCCTGTCCTTCGTCGGTCCGCTCGATCATCCGTCTGCACACCAGCTGGCACGTCACCGTCTTGCCCATTCCGAAATCGCCGAGAAGGGCGGTGACCCGGGCGCGCAACGGGTCGGACGAGGCAGACCATTCGATGATCCGCTCGACGATGTCGATGCCGGCCGGATCCTCGGTGCCGGCCGGATTGGCCGCGTCGTAGCCATGCGCTCCGGCCCGGGCGAGAGGCGGAGTGCTGTGCGTATCGTCATGCCGCATGCGCTCGGGCTGGCGGGCCATGAAGCTTTCGACCCGGCCCTTCTTGAGGCGGCCGCCGGGCTCGGACGGGGGGGAGGGGTTGGGCTCGCGGCCGCAAAATTCCGTTGCGTTCTCGAAGATCTGGAGCGCCAGATCGTTGACCAGCTTGTTGCGGTCCGCGGCGTCGCCCTTGACCCATTGGTCGAGGAAGGCGTCCTCGGCGCCGCCCGGATAGACGATCCGACGCAGGAACCGGGGCTGCATGTCCCCCGCCGCGCAGTTGAATCGAAGGACGATCGACCGTTTCTCCGGCAGGTTGCCGCCCTCCTCGTCGAGGAAATAATCCGTCTCGCGCTTGCAGGGGGTGCTGTGCGGGTACCGGTCAGAGTAGACCAGCAGGCCGAGGAAAGCCCGGGCGCAGGCGTCGTCCATCTGGGCGGTGCCCTCTTCGGCCAGGTTGATCCGCTCTTCGTCTCGCCACATTTCGATACGAGGGAGGTGCTGGTAGCGCGCCGGCGGGGCCGCGAGCTTGGCCTTGAGGGCTTCGAAAAGCTCGATCTGGATGGCCTGCTGCTCCCCCTGCAGCCAGGCGTAGCTCCACATGACGAGAAGGTGCGTGGCGGCGGCGCGCGGGGCGACGAAGCTGTCGATGTCCGCGCGCATCTTCTCGCCGGAATGCTCCACGAGCGCCTGACGAACTGAATCGAGCTGGCTCGCCCGGTTCCAGTGAACGGACGGCTCCACCGTGATGCGTCCCGCACGGCTTCCGAGGCTGAAGGGAGCCTCGGCGTCGCCGAGCGCCCGGTTGAGCCGGCTCAGCTGCTGGCGGAAATTACCCGACGTGACCGGCGCGCCGGACCGCCGGGCCATCTCGGTCATCAGGGCATCGGCGTCGACACTCGGCGCCCCGTTGCCGGATCCGAGGTCGCCCAGCGCGACCAGCAGCGCGCGCTGCTTCGGGCGAAGTGGCAATTCCAGCACGGCGCGGTCGAAGTCCGGGTGCATGAAAGGGCGCGATGAGGACATGGGAAGGCTCCGTTGATTCACGCCACGATAGACCTAGGGCGGCTGAGCCGCAAGAATTTTGTCACAAACGCATCATTCTGTTACATTATGACAGACAGCTCCTCGCAAAGCGCGTTGGTCGGCGAGCCTGGCGCGCGTCGGACAGGTTTCAGTCATATAAGCCATTGTAATTGCGGCCGCCCGGGCGGAGAATGATCCGTCGTCGAGGGCTCGCCGATGATGATGTTGCGTCTTGAACCCCAGCAGCAGGACCGCCTCAAGTCGGCGGCTGTGGTCGGGCTGATTCACGCCCTCATCGGCTATCTTCTGCTCACGGGCCTCGGCTACAGCCCGTCGGCTGCCGTGCCCGAGGCGCTGAAGCTGCTGAATATCGCCGAGGAGGAGCCGCCGCCTCCGCCCGCCAGACCGGCCCGTCCCGACACTGAAAAGAAGGCGCGCAAGGCCAGGCCGAAGAATGCCGAGGGCGCCGCTTCGCCGGCCAATCTGCGCAACACGCCGACCCAGATCGTCGCTCCGCCCCCCGAAATCCGTCTCCCGGTGCCGCCGCCCATTCCCGCCGCGCCGGTGGCTGGGCAGGGGAGCGCGGAGGCCGCGGGCGCCACCAACCTGCCCGGTCCCGGGACGGGCAGCGGCGGCATCGGCAACGGGCTCGGCAGCGGCCGCTTCGGCAACGGCACGGGCGGAGGGGGGGGAGGCGGCGGCCGAGGCTCCCGCGCCCGCTGGCTCAGCGGCAGCATCGACGCTTCCGACTATCCGGAGAGCGCCTACCGCGCGCGCCGCGGCGGCACCGTCCACCTGCGCTTCACCGTGGCTCCGAGCGGCCGGGTCAGCGACTGCGTGGTGACCCGCTCGAGCGGCAGCCGAGAGCTCGACAACGTCACCTGCCGCCTGATCGTGAGGCGCTTCCGCTACCGCCCGGCGCGCGATGCGGAGGGTAACGCCATCGCCTCCTCCGTCATCGGCGAACATGAATGGGAAGTCGCGCCCGAGCCGCCGGTTAAGTGGGTCGAGCCGGATGTGGAGGAGTGGGAGGACGGCTAGGGGACATCGCGTCCGTGCGCCGCTCCTGCACAACTTCCTCATTCGACAGCGCGCCCGCTTTGGGCTAGCGCGGCCTCGCGACAGGGATCATATCGCCGCCCATGACCGAACGCCCGAACACGCCCTTACTCGACACCGCCGGCACGCCCGCCGAGCTTCGGCGGCTGAAGCATGGCCAGCTTCGCCAGCTCGCCGACGAGCTTCGCGCCGAGACCATCTCGGCCGTCTCGGTCACCGGCGGCCATCTCGGCGCGGGCCTCGGGGTGGTCGAGCTGACGGTGGCGCTCCACTACGTGTTCAATACGCCTGAGGACCGGCTGATCTGGGACGTCGGCCACCAGGCCTATCCGCACAAGATCCTGACCGGCCGCCGCGACCGCATCCGCACCCTCCGCCAGGGCGGCGGCCTCTCCGGCTTCACTCGGCGCTCCGAGAGCGAGTACGACCCGTTCGGCGCGGCGCACAGCTCGACCTCCATCTCCGCCGCATTGGGCTTCGCGGTCGCCAACAAGCTCGCCGGACAGCCGGGCCGGGCGATCGCCGTGATCGGCGACGGGGCGATGTCGGCCGGAATGGCCTATGAGGCGATGAACAACGCCCAGGCCGCGGGCAACCGGCTGGTCGTCATCCTCAACGACAACGACATGTCGATCGCGCCTCCGGTCGGGGGGCTTTCGCACTATCTCGCCCGGCTGGTGTCGTCGCCCAAATATCTGACCCTCCGCCACCTCGCCCAGAGGGTCGCCCGCAAGCTGCCCAAGCGCCTTCACGTCATGGCCCGGCGGTGGGAGGAATATTCGCGCGGCTTCTGGACCGGCGGCACGCTCTTCGAGGAGCTCGGCTTCTATTATGTCGGCCCCGTCGACGGCCATAATATCGAGGGGCTCGTCCAGATCCTCGAGAACGGCCGCGACGCCGACGAAGGGCCGATGCTGGTCCACGTCGTCACCAAGAAGGGCAAGGGCTACGGCCCCGCCGAGGCGGCGGCCGACAAATATCACGGGGTCCAGAAGTTCGACGTCGTCTCTGGCGAGCAGGCCAAGGCCGAGCCCGGCCCGCCGAGCTACACCGCAGTCTTCGCCAAGGCGCTGACCGACGAGGCCGAACGTGACGACAAGGTGGTGGCGATCACCGCGGCGATGCCGTCGGGCACCGGCCTCGACAAGTTCTGCGTCCGCTTTCCCGATCGCATGTTCGACGTCGGGATCGCCGAGCAGCACGCCGTCACCTTCGCCGCCGGCCTCGCCGCCCAGGGGTACCGCCCCTTCTGCGCCATCTATTCCACCTTCCTCCAGCGCGCCTACGACCAGGTCGTCCACGACGTCGCCATCCAGAACCTGCCGGTGCGCTTCGCCATGGACCGGGCCGGCCTGGTCGGGGCCGACGGCGCCACCCATGCCGGAAGCTTCGACCTCGCTTATCTGTGCACCCTGCCCAATTTCGTGGTGATGGCGGCGGCCGACGAGGCCGAGCTGGTCCACATGGTCCACACCATGGCGCTCCACGACGACGGGCCGATCGCGCTCCGCTACCCGCGCGGCAACGGCGTCGGAGTGCCGATGCCGGCGACTCCCGAACGGCTCGAGATCGGCAAGGGCCGGATCGTTCGCGAAGGCAAGAAGGTGGCGATCCTTTCGCTCGGCACCCGGCTCGAAGAGGCGCTCAAGGCCGCCGACGCGCTCGAGGGCCGGGGCCTCTCGACGACAGTCGCCGACCTCCGCTTCGCCAAGCCGCTCGACGAAGCGCTGATCCGCCGCCTGCTCACGAGCCATGAGGTCGCCGTGACGGTCGAGGAGGCCGCGATCGGCGGCTTCGGCGCCCACGTCCTCACCCTGGCCAGCGACGAGGGGCTGATCGACGGCGGCCTCAAGCTGCGCACCCTGCGCCTCCCCGATCGCTTCCAGGACCAGGACAAGCACGAGAAGCAATATGCGGAAGCCGGGCTCGATGCGGAGGGGATCGTCGACGCGGTGCTGAAGGCGCTCAGGCATAACAGCGCGGGGGTCGTCGAAGGCGCGCGCGCCTGAACTCGCGGTTCGCCTGAAATGCAAAAGCCGCCGGGGTTCCGGCGGCTTGCAGAAATCCTCGGTCGGGGATCCTTAGATCAGGACGGTCGCGACGATCAGGATCTGGGTGGCGACGGCGACGACGCCTGCCGCCGCAGCTTCGAAGATACGCATTTCAAACTTCCTTTTGTCCGGGGAGCCCTTTTCGCTCCCCGCAGCCCATGTCGCAGGCCTTGCCGCTATTCTCAACTGCAAAGGTAGACATCTACAGATGCGTTTTCTGCAACTCTGATGCCGGCGCGGGCGAGGCGTCTCGACGGGCGTTGCCGCCCGGCCGGGTGCGGGTTAGTCTCCCTTCGATTCGAAGGGGGGGACCATGGCGCTCAATATCATCCAGGATTTCATTCCGACGTCGCTGCCGACCCGGCCGCAGATCAAGATCACGCCCGGATTCATCACCATCCACAATACCGACAATACCGGAAAGGGAGCGGGGGCCGCCGCGCACAACAAATATGTGCGCGGAGCCGATGCGGTGAAAAGGAAGGTCTCCTGGCATTACACGGCTGACGACAAGGCGGTCTACCAGCACCTGCCGACCGGCGAGCTGGGCTTTCACGCGGGAACCCCGGAGGGGAACAGGCTCAGTATCGGCATCGAAATCTGCATGAACTCCGACATGAACGTCGCGGCCGGCTACGCGCGTGCCGCCGCCCTCGTCGCCCATTGCGTCAAGCAATTGGGCCTGAGCTTCCCCAAGTGCATGAAGCAGCATCACGACTGGTCGGGGAAGAACTGCCCGAGCGCGATTCGGGCGGCAAAGTCGATGAGCTGGCAGCAGTTCCTCAGCCTGTGCCAGGCGGAGATCTCGAAGCCGGCGCCGAAGGGCCTGGCGGCCGCTCCTCAGGTGACGATCGTCGAAGAGGCTCCGGATTGGAGCCCGAAGGACGAAGAGGCGATTCTCCGCTCGATCGACGAGAGCATGGCCGATCATGGTGGAGACGATCCGGACAGCTGAGCTTCGAACCCGCTGCCCTGGCACCGCGCCGGCGGTTCTCGCCGGGTCGCCAGGCGGCCGCTGCAAGGTCGGAAGTGGAGGCAAATGCATGAACAAGCTCCGCGCCGACCAGATGCTTCTGGACCGCGGGCTCGCCGAGACCCGTGCCAAGGCGCAGGCGCTGATCCTGGCGGGGCTCGTCTTCTGCGGAGAGCGCAAGATCGACAAAGCGGGGCAGGCGCTTGCGGTCGATGCCCCGCTGGAGGTGCGCGGCAAGGAGCATCCCTGGGTGTCGCGGGGCGGGATCAAGCTGGCGCATGCGCTCGAGCATTTCGGGTGGGACGTGGCCGGGGCGGTGGCGCTCGACGTGGGGTCCTCGACGGGCGGCTTCACCGACGTTCTTCTGGAGAAGGGGGCGGCCAAGGTGTTCGCGGTCGATGTCGGCACCAACCAGCTCGCGTGGAAGCTTCGGCAGGACCCGCGCGTCGTGGTCCACGAGAAGACCAATGCGCGCTACCTCACCGACCTGGTCGTCACTGAGCCCGTCGACATCATCGTTTGCGACTCGAGCTTCATCTCGCTCGCCAAGGTGCTCGACAGGGCCCTGGATTTCGCCACGCCGGGCGGGCGCCTCGTCGCGCTCGTCAAGCCGCAATTCGAGGCGGAGAGGGGCGAGATCGGCAAGGGCGGGGTGGTCCGCGACCCAACCGTCCACGATCGCGTCTGCCGGTCTGCGGCGGACTGGCTGCGCTCGCGCGGCTGGGAGGTGGCAGGCGTCGCCCAGAGCCCGATCACCGGACCGGAAGGGAACGTCGAGTTCCTGCTTGCGGCCCGCAGGTCGGCCCCGCGATAAAGCCTCTATGGCCGACCAGCACGAGGAGCTTGAAATCTGGCGCTCCGGCCAGCGTTCCGGAGTCGGGGGGATCGTCCCGGCGGCGCCGGCGATCGTCCTCCACATGCCCAAATATCCGCATAATGTCGGACAGGTAGTCCGGCTCGCCAGCGCTTATGGAATCGCCCAGGTCTGGTATAGCGGCGAGCGCATCCGGGCGGCTCTCGGGGAACGGCTGCCCCGCGAGGAAAGGATGCGCCGCTACGAGGATGTCGCCCTGATCAACCATCCCGATCCCCTCGCTCGCCTGTGCGAAGCGGTGCCCGGGGCCTGCCCGGTCGCCGTGGAGCTCAGGCCGGGATCGGAGAGCCTTGTCGATTTCATCCATCCGGACCGGGATGCGCCGCCGGTCTACATATTCGGTCCGGAGGACGGCTCGCTCCCCGGCCCGATCGTCAAGCGCTGCCACCGCTTTGTCGTCATCCCCTCCTACGAATGCCTGAACCTGGCGACGTCGGTCGCCACCATCCTGTACGACCGGATGGCGAAGATGCCCGCCGCGACCCGGCCGTCGGTCCGCGAGCGCGGGCCCGTTCAGACGGCGGAAAGCCGGGGCCGATAAGCCTTTTTGCCGTAGTGCCTCGCGTACAGCTGTACTTGATAGCTTCACCCCCAGCCGCTAGCGCCCCGTCTGTGCCTATGACGATCCGAAAACTCCTTGTCCTGGCGCTGCTTACTTTCGCCGCGGCCTGCGGAGGCGCGGACTCCGAGCAGAAGGGCAAGAACCGCCCGCCGCCCGTCGTGAAGGTGGAGCCCGCCACCACCATCCGCTTCGTCGAAACGATCGAGGCGGTGGGGACGGCCGGGGCCAACGAGCAGGTCACCTTGTCCGCTCCGGTCACCGAGCGGCTCGTCCGGCTGGGCTTCGACGACGGCGCCTTCGTTCGCCGGGGCCAGGTTATCGCCGTCCTCGCTCAGGGCCAGGAGGCCGCCCAGCTCGCCGAGGCCCAGGCCAGGCAGCGGGAGGCGCAGCAGCAGCTCGGCCGGATCCAGACCCTCAAGGAGCGCGGCTTCGCCACCCAGTCGCAGCTGGACGTTCAGACCGCCGCGGCGGCGGCGGCTCGGGCACAGGCCTCTGGAGCCCGCGCTTCGATCGGCGAGCGAGTGATCACCGCGCCCTTCTCCGGTTTTGCCTCGCTGCGCACCATCTCGCCGGGCGCGGTGGTGAACAGTGGAACTCCGATCGCGACGATCAGCGACATTTCGACGATCAAGCTCGATTTCCCGGTCCCCGAAACGGTGCTTTCCGCGCTCCGCCCCGGCCTCACCATCGAAGCCAGGTCCGCCGCCTGGCCGGAGCAGCCCTTCCGCGGTCAGATCGCCAATATCGACCCGGTGATCGACCCCAATACACGGGCCGTCATGGTGCGCGCTCACCTTCCCAATACGGACAACAAGCTCAAGCCGGGCATGCTGCTCAGCGTCGCCATCGAAACCTCGCCTCGGCTCGGGCTGTCGGTGCCGGAGCTGGCGATCGTGGGAGAAGGCGATGCCCGGTTCGTCTATACCCTCGATTCGGGCGGCACGGCCCGGCGAACTCCGGTGCGGACGGGGCTTCGAAGCGCCGGGCGGGTGGAGATACTCGAAGGGCTGACGCCCGGGCAGAAGGTCGTGACCGAAGGCGTAGTCAAGCTTTCGGAGGGGATGAAGGTGAGGGTCGCCGGGGCCGGCAATGCCGAGCGCGGACCGCGTAGCAAGGGGCAGGGGGGCGACGCTCAGGGCAAGGCGCCGTGAAGATATCCGACATCTCCGTTCGCCGGCCGGTCTTCGCGGCGGTTCTGGCGATGCTGATCGCGGTCGTCGGCCTGGTCGGCTTCTTCAGCCTCTCGGTGCGCGAATATCCGGACGTCGACCCGCCGATCGTCTCGGTCCAGACCCAATATATCGGGGCCGCCGCCAGCGTCGTCGAGACCCGGGTGACCCAGGTGCTCGAGGACCAGCTCTCCGGAGTCGAGGGGCTTCAGACGATCACCTCCCGAAGCCAGGACGGGCAATCGTCCATCACCATCGAATTCCATGCCGGGCGTTCGATCGAATCTGCCGCCAACGACGTGCGCGACCGGGTCGGAGCGGCGGCCGGCAACCTTCCCGACGACGTGCGCCCCCCCGAGGTGCGCAAGGTCGACGCCGATGCCGCTCCGATCCTCTTCCTCGTCGTTTCCAAGCCCGGATGGTCGCGGCTGCAGCTGTCCGACTATGTCGACCGCAACCTGATCGACCGCTTCTCCTCGATCGAGGGCGTCGCCCGGGTCTTCGTCGGCGGCGAGGCGAGGCCGGCGATGCGGGTGTGGATGCAGCCCGGCCGGCTCGCCGCCTACGGCCTGACCCCCGGCGACCTGGAAGGCGCCCTGCGCCGCCAGAATGTCGAGCTCCCCGCCGGCCGCCTCGAATCCGAGCAGCAGAACGTCACCCTTCGGGTCGATCGGCCTTTCGCCAACGCCCGGCAATTCGCCCAGCTCGTCGTCGGCCGGGGCAGCGACGGCTATCTCGTCCGCCTCGGCGACGTCGCCCGGGTCGAGCAGGGGCCGGAGAATCCGTACAGCGCCTTCCGGCTCAACGGGCAGGAGGCGGTCGGGCTCGGCATCGTCCGCCAATCGGGCGCCAATACGCTGGCCGTCGCCGAGGCGGCCAAGCGGACCGCGGAGGAGCTGAAGCCGTCCCTTCCCGAAGGCATGAACATGGTCGTCGGCTCGGACGAGAGCCTGTTCATCAGCCGAGCCATCGACAAGGTTTGGGAGACCTTGGCCGAGGCCGCGATCCTCGTGGTCCTCGTCATCTACCTGTTCCTCGGCAACTGGCGGGCGACCCTCATCCCGGCCGTGACCGTGCCGCTCTGCCTGCTCGCCAGCTTCGCGGTGCTGTGGCTGTTCGGCTTCTCGATCAACCTGCTCACCCTGCTTGCCATGGTACTGGCGATCGGCATTGTCGTGGACGACGCCATCGTGGTGCTCGAAAACGTCTACCATCGGATGGAGGAAGGCGAGCCGCCGCTTGCCGCCGCCTATGAAGGCACCCGCCAGGTCGGCTTTGCGGTCATCTCGACGACCCTGGTCGTCTGCGCCGTGTTCGTGCCGGTGATGTTCATCTCCGGCCAGACCGGTCTCCTGTTCCGCGAGCTGGCGGTGGCGATGATCGGCGCGATCGCCTTTTCCGGCTTCCTAGCGCTGAGGCTCACGCCGATGCTCTGCTCCAAGTTGCTCAGGAAGGAGCGGCGCCGCGGGCCCACCGCCTGGATCGACACGCGTTTTCAGAAGCTCGAGGCCCGATA
>DATHBY010000120.1:0-5253 GCA_035295885.1 Allosphingosinicella sp. | reverse complement strand
CAGCGACCAGCGGCCGGAGAACGACAACAGTTCCTAGAGCCAGGCGGCCTGAGCCCCGGCGGAGCGAAAGGAGCGGCTCCGGCCCAGGCCGGGGCCGCTTTGCTTTGGCCGCGGCGACGGGTTATTCTGGGCGCGAGGAGACGGACTCATGTTCACCGACATGCGCCAGGGCACCGCCGAGGAATGGGCCCATATCGCCGCCGAGCACGGCAAGCATCAGAAGAGCGTCGCCGCGACCCAGATCATGGAGGCCCTCGCCCGCCTGGAGGCGATCGAGGTCGGCTTCGCCGCCAACCAGCTCACCCATTCGCTGATGGCCGGCACCCTCGCCCGCCGCTCCGGCGCAAGCGACGAGGAGGTGGTGGCGGCGCTCTGTCACGACCTCGGCAAGCTGTTCTCGATCCCAAATCACGGCCCGATCGCGGCCGAGATGCTCAAGCCTTACGTGCGCGAGGAGATCTACCACGCCATCTACTGGCACCAGGAATTCCAGGGCCGCTATTATTTCGAGCATCTCGGCAAGGACCCGGAGGGGCGGGAGCGGTTCAAGGGCGAGAGCTGGTACGGCTTCGCCGAGAAGCTGGTCGACGACTGGGACGCTCCGGCCTTCGATCCGGGGTTCGAGGTCGACCCGCTGGAGAGCTTCGAGCCCGAGGTGACGAGGGTGTTTTCGAATCCGAGGTCGATGGTCTGAACCGTCCTTGATACGGGCCTTCGCCAGGCTCAGTCCCTACTCAGGATGAGCGGTTGGCGTGACTCCCTACCGCTCGTCCTGAGCAGCCGCTGAGCGAAGTCGAAGCGGCGTATCGAAGGACGCACGGAACCGCGGCCCCCCCGCCCGGTTCACGCCGCGATGGCAATCCAACCCGTACGCTGGCCCGCGCTCAAGGATTGGCGCGACGTGCTCGTCCGCACCTGGAAGGAATCCGGGGACGACAATGTCGGGCTGCTCGCCGCGGGCGTGGCTTTCTACGCTTTCCTCGCCTTCGTTCCGCTGCTGGCGGCGACGGTGCTGGTCTACGGCCTCGCCGCCGAGCCGGAGACTGTCGCCGAACATATCCGCCAGCTTTTCGGAGTCCTTCCCGAGGACGCGGCGGCGCTGATCGGCGACCAGCTCAAGAGCATGACCGAATCGCCCGCGGCCGCGAAGGGGTGGAGCCTCGTCGTCGCCGTCGCGCTCGCCATTTACGGCGCAAGCAAGGGCTCGGGCGCGATCGTGACCGCGCTCAACATCGCCTACGAGGTGAAGGAGAGCCGCGGGTTCATCAAGTCGACCATCCTGTCGCTCGCCATGACCGTGGGCGCGCTCATCGTGCTCATCATTGCGGCGGCGGGAATCTCGGTGATGGGATGGGTCGAATCCCTCTTCCCGGGCTTTCCGGCCTGGGCGCACAATCTGTTCCAGATCCTGTTCTGGGCGGTGGCGGTCGTGGCAGTGGGCTTCGGGCTGGCCGCGGTCTACCGCTACGCACCCAACCGGCCGGACGCGCCCTGGGTCTGGATCAGCCCCGGCTCGGCCACGGCCACCCTGCTGTGGCTCGCCGCAAGCCTCGGCTTCGGCTTCTATGTCTCGAACTTCGGCAATTACAACGCCACGTACGGCTCGCTCGGAGGAGTGGTCGTCTTCCTCACCTGGCTCTACCTCAGCGCCTACATCGTTCTGATGGGCGGCGAGATGAACTCTGAGCTCGAGCGGGAGCAGGCGAAGGAGGCGGGCCTGCCCGCGCGGCCGGCCGCGGCCGCGGCGGGAGAGCCCGCCAAGGCGGCGCCCGCCGCACCGTCGCCTTCATGAAACAGGTCCGGCGTGGCGGGATCAATCCAGCCGCATCGCCGTCGCAGCCAGGCTCTCCGCCTCGATCAGCAACTGGTCGTCGACCGTCCCCTGGGCCATACGTTCGCGTCCGATGATGGTGAGCACGGGCACCGCCATCGGCGAGACCCGGTCGAGCTCGACGTGAAGCATCGTCGCCTGGGCGCGGTCGAGCAGACGGGCGAGGCGGCCGACGTCGGTCATCTTCTCGCGAGCGTCGGCCCAGGCGGCCTTCAGAAGCAGATGATCGGGCTCGTACCGCCTCAGCACGTCGTAGATGAGGTCGGTGGAGAAGGTCACCTGCTTGCCGGTCTTGCGCTTCCCCGGATGGTGCCGCTCGACGAGGCCCCCGATCACCGCGACCTCGCGAAAGGCGCGCTTCAGGAGGTGCGAGCCTTCGACCCAGTCGACGAACTCCTTTTCGAGGATGTCGGCCGAGAAGAGCGCGGCGGGATCGACGATGGGCTCGAGCCCGTAGCAGGCGATCGCATAGTCGTTGGCGACGAATCCGAGCGGTTTCAGGCCGGCGCTCTCCATCCGCCGGGTGATCAGCATTCCCAGCGACTGGTGGGCGTTCCAGCCCTCGAAACTATAGGCGGCCATGTAATGGATTCGCTCGTGCGGGAAGGTCTCGACGAGCAGCTGGTCCGGCGCCGGTATGGCCGAGCGATATTCCTGGACCCGAAGCCAGTCGCGCACCGGATCCGGAAAGCGGTCCCACTGGCCGCGGTCGTGGAGGAAGGCGCGCACCCGGTCGGCGAGGTTGGTGCTGATCGCGATCCGCGCGCCCATATAGGTCGGGATTCGCGCCGATTTCGAGGTCGCGTGGACGATGAGGTCGATGCCGTCGATCCGCTCGACCTCGAGCACCAGGCCGGAGAAGAAGAAGGTGTCGCCGGGGCTCAGCGTCTCGGCGAAATTGTCCTCGACCGTGCCGAGCAGCCGGCCGTTCCTGAAGCGCACGTAATAAAGCGGAGTGTCGACGATGATCCCGGCGTTCATCCGGTGCTGCTGGACGAAGCGGGGATGCGAGACCCGCCACAGCCCGTCCGGATCCTTCGCGATCCGGCGGAAGCGGTCGTAGGCCCTAAGCGCATAGCCGCCGCTCTCGATGAAGGAGAGGATTGCGAGGAAGGCCTCTTCCCTGAGCCCGGCATAAGGCGCGGCGGAACGCACCTCCTCCAGCAGCGCCTCCTCGCGGAACGGCGCCGCGCAGGCCAGCGCCATGATGTGCTGGGCGAGGACGTCGAGGGCGCCGGGGCGAAAGTTTTCGGCGTCGAGCGCACCCTCCTCGATCGCGTCCAGAGCCGCGCGCGCCTCGAGATATTCGAAACGGTTGCCGGGGACGATGACCGCTTCCGAAGGCTCGTCGAGCCGGTGGTTGGCCCGCCCGATCCGCTGCATGAGGCGCGACGAGCCTTTGGGCGCCCCCATCTGGATGACCAGGTCGACATCGCCCCAGTCGACTCCGAGGTCGAGGCTGGCCGTACAGACCAGGGCGCGAAGCCGCCCTTCGGCGACGGCATTCTCGACCTTGCGCCGGGCTTCGAGCGCGAGCGAGCCGTGGTGGATCCCGATCGGCAAATGCTGCTCGTTGACGGCCCACAGGTCCTGGAAGATGAGCTCGGCGAGCGAGCGCGTGTTGCAGAAAAGCAAAGTGGTCTTGTGCCGCTCGATCTCGCGCATGACGCTGAGCGCCGCCCAGCGGCCGCTATGGCCTGCCCACGGTATCTTGTCTTCTTCGGGAAGCATGATCGACAATCGCGCCGGCGCTCCGGGCTCCCCCTCGACCAGATCGACCATCTCCGAATCGCCATGGGGCGCGAGCCAGCCGCGGAAGGCCTCCGGGTCGGACACGGTGGCGGAGAGGCCGACGCGGCGGAGCCGCGGCGAGAGGCGCTGAAGGCGGGAGAGAGACAGCGACAGCAGGTCGCCGCGCTTGCCGGTGGCGAAGGCGTGGATCTCGTCGACCACCACGGCGCTGAGATTTTCAAAGAGCAGGGCGCTGTCCTCGTGGCTGAGCAGCAGGCTGAGCGATTCCGGGGTGGTGAGGAGCATTTGCGGCGGCCGAACCCGCTGGCGAGCCTTGCGGTCCGCGGGGGTGTCGCCGGTTCGGGTCTCGACACGGATGGGAAGGCCCATCTCCTCGATCGGCGTCAGAAGGTTGCGCTGGACGTCGACGGCGAGCGCCTTGAGCGGGGAGATGTAGAGGGTGTGCAGGCCCTCTGTCGGGGCTTCGGTCAGCTCGACGATCGACGGGAGGAAGCCGGCCAGAGTCTTGCCGGCGCCGGTCGGGGCGACGAGCAGAGCGCTGCGGCCGGCCCGGGCGGCGCCGAGCATCTCGAGCTGATGGCGGCGCGGGAGCCAGCCCTTGGCGGCAAACCATTCGGCGACGGCGGGGGGAAGATTCGTCATTTCCGGACCTGATCCGGAATCCATGAACACCGTCTTCGCCGAACTCTCAACCGCCGTGTTCATGGATCCCGGCTTTCGCCGGGATGACGGGAAGTCACGACGTGCGGTCGTCCCCGCTGCGCCGTTTCTCCTCTTCCTCGCGGTAGAGGTCGCGGGTGCCCTGCTCGGTTCGGTTGGCGTCGCTTCTGCGCGACTTGCGGTTGCGAAGCAGGGCCCAGAGAAGGACGGCCGCGAGCAGCAGCGGCCCGATTATGGTGATAATTCCCCAGCTGCCTCCGGCTGCGTCCATGCTTTCGCTCCCTGGCTTGCACTCATATGGAGGCGCCGCGCTTGGCGACGCCCTCGCTGAACTCCATATAGCTCCCGATGGCCCGTCTCGGTTCCTGGATCGAGCCTTTTCCGGAAGGCCTGTACATAAAGCCGGCCGACGCCTGGGTCGATCCGAACGTCCCCAAGCCGCGCGCTCTGATCACCCATGGCCATGCGGACCATGCCCGCGGCGGCCATGGCGAGGTCTTCGCCACTCCGGAGACGCTGGCGATCATGGAATGCCGCTACGGGCCTCAGCCGGGCGGGCGGGCGACCGCTTACGGCGAGGTCCTCCGGTTCGGCGGGGTCGAGGCGAGCTTCGTCCCCGCCGGCCATGTGCTCGGCTCGGCCCAGATCGTGCTCGAGCATGAGGGCGAGCGGGTGGTCGTCTCGGGCGACTACAAGCGCCGGCCCGACCCGACCTGCCCGCCTTTCGAGCCGGTGCCCTGCGACATCTTCATCACCGAGGCGACGTTCGGCCTGCCGGTCTTCCGCCATCCGGAAACGGCGAGCGAGATCGACCGGCTGCTCGCCCGGCTGCACGAAAATCCCGAGCGCTGCGTGCTCGTCGGCGCCTATGCGCTCGGCAAGGCGCAGCGGCTGATCGTGGAGATGCGCGCGCGCGGGCACGACGACCCCATCTACATCCATGGCGCGCTGCAGCGTCTGTGCGACCTTTATGCCGAGCTGGGGGTGCCGCTCGGCGAGCTGCGGCCGGC
>DATHBY010000119.1:0-4387 GCA_035295885.1 Allosphingosinicella sp. | reverse complement strand
CGCCCCCCTCCTCACCGGCTGGAACGCTCCCGCCGCCGCCCAGGAAGAGGAGGAAGAGCAGCAGGAGCAGGAGGAAAAGAAGGAACCCCGCCGGATCCGGGTGGGGCTCGGCGGCCAGTTCGTTCCCCCCTATCCCGGCGCCGACAAAGTCAGCCTCAGCCCGCTGGTCGACATTTCGCGCAGCCGCGGAAGCAAGCCCTTCGGCTTCGAAGCGCCCGACGAGAGCTTCGGGCCCTCGCTGATCAAGGCGGGCGGGCTCGAGCTCGGGCCGGCGCTCAACCTGCAGGGCAGCCGAACCGCCAAGGAGGTGGGCGCGGCGCTCGACAAGGTGGGCTTCACCTTCGAGGCCGGCGCTTTCGTCCAATATGCGTTCAGCTCCAAATTCCGGATCCGCACCGAGGCCCGCAAGGGCCTGGGCGGCCATGAAGGATGGACCGGCCAGGCCGGCGCCGATTTCGTCGCCCGCGACGGCGACGACTGGCTGTTCTCGATCGGGCCGCGAGTCACCTGGTCGGACGCCCGCTACCACCGCGCCTATTTCGGGGTGACCCCGGCCGAATCCGTCCGAACCGGCCTCGCCGCCTACCGCCCCGGCGGCGGAGTCCAGGCGGTGGGCGCCACCGCCGGCTTCCTGAAGCAGCTCTCGAAGCGCTTCGGTATCTACAGCTACGCCAAATATGACCGGCTGGTGGGCGACGCGGGTCGCTCGCCGGTGGTCCGGACCTACGGATCGCGCGACCAGCTTTCCGGCGGCCTTGCGCTGACCTACACGTTCGGCGGCGGCAGCCGGAAATAGCGGCATCCCGCGCCAACCGTCATCCCGATCTCCGTTTCAGGGTTCAGCTAGAGTTTGTCCTATTGTGATGGAAGCGAGGCATTCGTCATGACGGACTTGATCCGGCATCCACCTTCTTCCTCCACCGGGATTGAGAAAAAGGTGGACCCCGGATCAAGTCCGGGGTGACGATTCTGCTTCGGCAGGATAAAGTCTAGCCGCCCGTCCGGGGCCTGATGTGCGACGTACGCCTTCGCATCCTTCCCGGCGCTCCGAGTTCAGCGTTACCGGGCAGGGGCGACCAGGCGCTTGTAACATTCGACACCAAATTCCGGCGCCCGCGTCATCTTCAGGACACCCGGCGGCGCGAAAGCGCCCCTGTGCTTCGGCCGGCGCTCGTATGCCCCCTCCGCCCGCCGGCCGAAGCCGACCCTTCGATCCGTCCAATCCTTGGCGATTTCTACCAACTTATGGGGGGCGGGCCTTCCTCACGAGGCTCAGGCGACCAGGCCGGATCGGCTATGTCCCTGTAATGCCGCGCCTTTCGTAATCTGGCACGGCTCGTGCTGAGGCTCTTACGTCGTTGTTTCAGGAGCCAGTAATGCAGACCTCTCCGATCCCCGTCTACGCCCGCGACCACACCCTCCTCGGCATTTGCGAGGCGCTGGGTGAGGATTTCGGAGTCAGCCCGCTGCTGTTTCGGGTGCCGCTGGCCGTGTGCCTGCTGTTCAACCCGTTGGCGGTCGTCGGCGTTTATGCGGCGCTCGGCGCGGTCGTCGCGATCTCGCGCCTGCTGGCCCCGAATCCCCGTCCGTCCGCGGCGCACACCGAGCAGGCGGAGGCCGAGCCGGCCCGGCTCCAGGCCGCCGGGAACGACGATCGCGACATGGCGATCGCCGCTTAGGGACAAAGGGCACAGCCGCCGGCAGAGGAGCAGCCGCGGCGACTGTCCCCTTTCGGGAGCAACAGCCTTTCCGCCACCCTAACGGGCCGTAAACCGGGTTTTTACGGCATTGATATAAGTCAGACTCTTAGAGCGGCTTCGGGCGCCGCTTCGGGAGGGCCGCAAATGGCTTCAGCATCGGTCGAGACTGCCGGCGGTCCTCCTACGGGAGCCCTGCTGCTGGAGCGCCTCGCCGAGCATGGCAGCGCCGCCCATCCCTATGCCGCGAGCGCCCGGCTGCTGAAGGCTCCGACCGCGGTCCGCGACCTCGCCGACCTGATCCACTATCTGTGCGTCCTCCACGGCCGCTATCCCGGGCTGATCGACCATGCCGCCGCCCGGGTCGTCGAGCCGGAGGCCCGGGCCTGGCTGACCAGCGCCACCTACGCCTTTGCCGGCGAGCGCGCCTATCTCGCCCGGCTCGCCGTTGCCGCGGGTCCGGTGCCCAGCACTCCGGGCGCCGGCGGCACCGACGCCGCCGTGCTCGGCCAGCGCCATGCGATGGAGACCCTCGCTCTGTCGGAGCGCAGCGGCTGCGCTCTCGGAGCGGCGATGGCTCTCGTGCTCGACTGGGCGGCGATACGCCGCTGCCTCGACGCCGCCGCCGCCCGATTCGGAATGGACTCGCCCGCTTATGCCGCCGACGAGCAGGATCCGGTCGTCCAACTCGCCGATTCCTGTGCCGCCTCCGCCCCGGTCCGGCGCGCCCTCCTGTTCGGAGCCCAGCAGATCCTCGTCCAGCATCACGGGCTTTGGGACCTGCTCGAGGCGAGGCAGCAGGCCCGGGCAGGGGACTGACAACCCGCTCATCCTGAGTAGGGACCGAGCCTGGCGAGGGCCCGTATCGAAGGACCGTCCTTCGATACGCCGCTTCGACTTCGCTCAGCGGCTACTCAGGATGAGCGGAGAGGCTCTCTCATCGCCCTCCCCGCTCCCCTTGCCCTCCTCCACCCCCTCCACTATCCGCCGCCTTACGGACACGGAAAGGGCGAGGATGCGGTTCGAGGGTACAAGGAGCTATGTCGCCACCGACGACCTCAAGGTCGCGGTCAACGCGGCGGTCACCCTCCGGCGCCCTCTCCTGGTCAAGGGCGAGCCAGGCACCGGCAAGACCGTGCTCGCCCACGAGATCGCGGCCGCTTTGGGCGCTCCGCTGATCGAATGGCATGTCAAGTCGACCACCAAGGCCCACCAGGGTCTCTACGAATATGACGCGGTGGCGCGGCTCCGCGACGGCCAGCTCGGCGATCCCAGGGTCCACGAAATCTCGAACTACATTCGCCGGGGCAAATTGTGGGAGGCCTTCACCAGCCCGAAGCTCCCGGTCCTGCTCATCGACGAGATCGACAAGGCGGACATCGAATTCCCCAACGACCTCCTCCAGGAACTGGACCGGATGGAGTTCCACGTCTACGAGACCAGGGAGACGGTAAAGGCGGCGGATCGGCCGATCGTCGTCATCACCTCCAACAACGAGAAGGAGCTTCCCGACGCGTTCCTGCGCCGCTGCTTCTTCCACTACATCAAGTTCCCCGACCGGGAGACGATGCAGGCGATCATCGACGTCCACTTCCCCGGAATCCAGAAGATGCTGGTCTCGAAGGCGATGGACATCTTCTACCAGGTCCGCGAGGTGCCGGGTCTCAAGAAGAAGCCGTCGACCAGCGAGCTGATCGACTGGCTGAAGCTGCTCCTCCACGAGGACATGCCGCTCGAGGTTCTTCAGTCGCGCGACCCGTCGAAGGCGATCCCGCCGCTGCACGGGGCCCTGCTCAAGAACGAGCAGGACGTGATGCTGTTCGAGCGCCTGGCGTTCATGGCGAGGCGGCCCGGGAGCTGATTGGAGTGACTGGTCAGAGCCGCATCGCCTCGTCGCGATAGGCGAGCTCGAAATTGCCCCAGCGGCGGCCGTTTATGTAGAGCGGGACGAAGACGTTCTTGACCGGCAGATAGCGGCCCTGACCGAGGTCCATCGAATAGGTTGCGAGCATCGCCTCCTTGTCGCTCTCGATCGCCCGGCGGGTGACGTCGTCGAGGAAGTTGCGGCGGTTGCGGCAATATTTGGCGTTCCAGGCGGGATCGTCGCTCTGCGGCTGCGAGCGCTCGGAAATGTGGGTGGGCAGGTAGCCGTTGATGTCGGTGATCGCGCAGGCGATCAGCCGCGGCTCGCGCGCCATCAGTTTGTCGAGGATCGGGCGAACGCGCCGGTCGGCGAGGTCGCAGAAGCGGGTCTCGTACTGGACCGGGTTGGTGCCCGGCATGGCGGTGTAGCGGGTGTCGAAGACGTCGTCCTCGACGGCCTCCCCGGCGACGATCGCGGCTTCGATCACGTCCCTGATCTCGCGCATCCCGGCCTGGGCGAATTCGATGAACGGGGTGTCGTCGATCCGGACACCCGAGCTCGCCAGCCGGTCGAGCATCTCGTTCGACAGGGTCTCGAGCTTGGTGAGGCGGCCATGGACCTGGAGCAATTGCCCGCCATTGTCGCGGGCGTCGGCGGCGAAGCTCGACAGGCCCGATTTGACCGAGTCGACGCTCTGCTGGATGTGGCTGGTCGACTGGGCGATCCCGTCGGTCTGGCGGTCGACCAGAGCGACGATCTCGGCGACCTGGCGGACGGTGTCGGTGATCGTCGCGAAGCCGCTTCGGGCGACCCGGCTCCGGCCGAC
>DATHBY010000118.1:0-3848 GCA_035295885.1 Allosphingosinicella sp. | reverse complement strand
GATGCCGGATCAAGTCCGGCATGACGAACGCCTCGCTTCCCTCACAATAGGACAAACTCTACCTCTCCCCCCATCGGCCCGCCCTCCCGGCGAAGGCTTAGCCCGAAAGCGCCTAGGTTTTCCCGACTATTTCTTCCGCGCGCGCGAACAGCGCCGGGCGAAGTCCACAGGTGCCAGTGACCTGGGCTTTTTACAGGTGCCAGGCACCTGGGCTTTTTCCTCAGTACCTGGCACCAGACTTTGCCGAATAGACTTTGGCCTGCCGAAGCAGAATCGTCACCCCGGACTTGATCCGGGGTCCACCTTTTTCTCAATCCCGGTGGAGGAAGAAGGTGGATGCCGGATCAAGCCCGGCATGACGAATGCCTCGCTTCCATCACGATAGGACAAACTCTAGCTCTCCCCCCACATCGGCCCGCCCTCCCGGCGAAGGCTTAGCCCGAAAGCGCCTGGGTTTTCCCGACTATTTCTTCGGCGCGCGCGAACAGCGCCGGGTCGACCTTCGCTCCCGACGCCGCCGCATTCTCGGCCAGCTGCTCCGGCCGCGACGCTCCGACGATGGCCGAAGCGACGTTGGGCTCCCTCAGCACCCAGGCGAGCGCGAACTGGGCCAGGCTGAGCCCCGCCTCGTCGGCGACTGGCCTCAGCCGCTGCACCGCCTCCAGAATCCGATCCCCGAGCAGCCGCTCGATCCAGCCGCCCATCTCCTCGCTGGCCGCCCGGCTGTCCTTGGGCGGCGGGCTGCCCGGCCTGTACTTGCCGGTCAGCACGCCCTGCGCCAGCGGCGACCAGACGATCTGCGAGATTCCGTTCGCGGCGCAGAGGGGGATCACCTCATCCTCCGGCTCGCGCCAAAGCAGCGAATATTGCGGCTGGCTCGAGACGAACTTCTCGACCCCGGCCATCTCGACCGCGGCCCTGATCTTGTCCGCCGGCCATTCCGAGAAGCCGATATAGCGGACCTTGCCGGAGCGTACCGCCTGCGTGAGCGCCTCCATCGTCTCCTCGAGCGGAGTCTGCTCGTCGTAGCGGTGGCATTGGTACAGATCGACATGGCCGGTCCGAAGCCGCTTCAGCGATGCGTCCAGCTGCTTCTCGACCTGGGCCCGGGAAAGCCCGCTGTCCGTTTCCGTCATCGGGAAATACAATTTGGTCGCAAGCACATAGGAATCGCGCGGCCGGCCCTGCAGCACCTCGCCGAGGAAATCCTCAGCCGCCCCGCGCCCGTAGATGTTGGCGGTGTCGATGAAGTTGATGCCCAGCTCGAAGCTCTTCTCGACCACCGCCGCGGCGCGGTCGCGCTCGACTCCCACTCCGAAGGTCAGCCACGAGCCGAGCGAGATTTCCGAAACTTCGAGATCGCTCGACCCGAGCTGACGATAGCGCATGACTGCCTCCCTGCCTGTCCGTCCTCAAAGCCGCACCGCTCCGATCGTTCCTCCGCTCCCCCTACAGCTGCCTGATCCGCGGCTCGGCGCGCGGTTTCTCGAACAGCGTCTTCATCGCCCAGACCATTGCATCGGCCCGGTCGGGTGAGCCGCCGCCCTTGAAACCCGCGCAGGTCAGCCCGGCCAGCTCGTCCTCGAGCGCCGGAAAGCTTCCCGCCAGCCGCGCCTTGCGCGTCTCGAACCGCAAGGCGATCGGCTCGGCCCGCGCCGCCTTGCTGGGTCCGGCGCTGGCCAGCTTGACGGGCAGGTTCGATTCCGCGGCCCTCAGGACGCTCTCGACCATGTCGCCGCCCTGGTTCTTTTCGGCGACGATCAGGCTGGCCTCCCAGGCGTCGGCCGCTGCCACGACCCGGCGCGCCCAGGCTTCTGGGCGCACCCCTCCGACGCTATGGTCGCCCAGCACATAGGCGATCCCGTCCGCTGCCAGCCCGCAGGCGACGATCCCGCAGGTGCCGCTCGCGGTCGCCGGCGGGTCGACCCCGATCACCACCCGGACCAGCTCGGGCGCCGCCGCCACACGGCCCTCGTCGAGCATCTCGCGGGTCCACAGCGCGCCTTCGGCCTCCTCCACGATTTCGCCGTCCAGCTCCTGCCGGCCGAGCCGGGTGCCGGCATACATTTCCATCACCGCCTCGCGGAAATCCTCTGCCGAGAAGGGGTTGTCGGCGGTTCGCCCGCGAGTCGTCGAGCAGCGCGGGAGAGCCATGATGCTCTTGAGCAATGGGATCGCCTGAGGCGTGGTGGTGACGATCGTCCGAGGTGCCGTTCCGAGCCGCATTCCGAGCATGAGATTGTCCCACGTCGCCTGAGCCCGCGGCCATTTCGCAAGCTCGTCGCACCAGCCGTAATGGTGCTGGGGCCCGCGCAGCATCGTCGGCCGGTCCGCCGAATAAGCGAAGGCCATGGCCCCGTTGCCGAAGCTCAGCAGGCCCTTGCTGGGCTGCCAGTCCGCCCGTTCGCCGCTCCGGGCGGTCGCGAGCAGTCCGCTTTCGCCCTCCACCATCACCCGCGCCACCTCCTCGAGGCTTCCGCCGACCAGGGCGATCCGCAAGGGGCCGTCCCCTGCCGCCTCGCTTTCCCGGACCCGGGCCCAGATCCACTCCGACCCGACCCGGGTCTTGCCGAAGCCGCGCCCGGCCACGATCGCCCAGATTCGCCAGTCCCCGGCCGGCTCCTCCTGGCCGCCGCGCGCGCCCCACCACCATTCCTCGGCGATCGCCCGCACCGCCGCTCCGGGCAGGCCGGCCATCACTCGCCGCAGGGTTTCGGCCGGCAGCTCCGCCAGCGCCAGCAGCATCGCCTTCGCTTCTTCCCGTCTCATTGCTTCCCCCCGTCCTCGCGCCCGGCCGGCGGCAGGATCGGGATTTTCAGCGCCTTCAGCCTTTTCTCCAGCGCCTTCATCGCTTCGTCGAAGCTCCATCTTTTCAGCACCTCGCGCGAGCGCGCCATCGGCCCGAGCCGCCCGTCCCGCCGCCGCCACTGGCTCAGCAATTTCATCTGCCGGTCGAACTCGGCCGAGGCCTCGCCGGCCGGCACGATCCCCGCCTTGAGCCGCTCCTGCGCCGCCAGCCGCTCGCGCACCGCTTCTTCCTCGAGATGCTTGTAGCCCTGCTCCAGCGCGGCATCGCAGGCGGCGTCGAACTCCGGGTCCTTCCGGCGATGATTGCGTACCGTTTGTACGCACACGCCTGCCGCCTCCGCCGCTGCCGCCAGGTCGCAGGTCCCGGCGAAATGGGCGAGGAAGATTTCCTTCTTCGCCGCCGTGAAGCGCAGCTTGCGGGTCTTGCGCATCTGCAGGCGCCGGCCGTTGCCCGGCTTGATCAGCCGCGGCGCATTGCTCGCTTCCATCGCCTCGGCCCACACCTGCGCAAAATCCGCATCGGCGCGCCGCTTCCTGTAGAAGCTCGAAGCCGCGAACCCGGCCGCCCGT
Source organism: Allosphingosinicella sp. (assembly GCA_035295885.1). Lineage (GTDB taxonomy): Bacteria > Pseudomonadota > Alphaproteobacteria > Sphingomonadales > Sphingomonadaceae > Allosphingosinicella. The sequence goes on along the minus strand of DATHBY010000118.1, from coordinate 470 downwards.
GCCGCCTCCTCGACGCTCGCCCCGCGCCGAAGCGCCTTGATGAATTGCCCCATGGCCAGCGCGTCTACCCGCCGCTCCGGCCCCCCGCGCCTCCGCGCGCCCCCAGACCCCGAATCGCTCATCCTTATTATAGAACATAAACAGAACAAAAAGTAAAATCCTATTTTTCAGGAGCTTAGACGTTGAAACTCCTCTGGACTTTGCGGTTCTTAAGAGCGGGTGTGAAGTCGGCCAAATCGCGAATCGCGCGAATCGGGAGGCGATTCGCGGCTCTCCACCCGTCATGCTGGACTGATTTCAGCATCCGGGACGGAAGCGGCAGGGCGCATGGAGGTCTGGACCCGACGGGGTGCCAGGCACCTGGGCTTTTTCCTCAGTACCTGGGCTTTTTCTTCAGTACCTGGCACCAGACTTTGTCCTGCCGAAGCCAAATCGTCACCCCGGACTTGATCCGGGGTCCATCTTTGTCT
>DATHBY010000117.1:0-5220 GCA_035295885.1 Allosphingosinicella sp. | reverse complement strand
AGCGCAGCTGCTGATCGCCCGGGAGGGGAAGATCGTCCACTTCTCGACGGCGGGCAGGGCGCGGGGGAACGGCGAGCCGATGGCCGAGGACTCCATCTTCCGGATCGCCTCAATGACCAAGCCGGTCACCTCGATCGCCTTCATGATGCTGGTCGAGGAGGGAAGAGCGACTCTCGACCAGCCGGTCGAGACGGTGATCCCGGAGTGGAAGGGCCTGGGAGTCTACAATGGCGGAGGCGCCGGAGTGCCGTTCCTCACCACGCCGCCCGAGCGGCCGATGATGATGATCGACCTGCTTCGGCATACGTCCGGCCTCACTTATTCCTTCCAGCACCGGACCAACGTCGACGCGGCCTACCGGGAGCGCAAGATCGAAGGCTGGCACGGGGAGCTCGACCTCGACGGCTTCGCCGCCGCTTTGGCCGACATCCCGCTCGAATTCTCGCCCGGGACGGCCTGGAATTATTCGGTTTCGACCGACGTGCTCGGCCTGGTCGTTCAGCGGGTGTCGGGGATGAAGCTGGATCGTTTCTTCGACGAGCGCATCTTCGGTCCGCTTGGAATGGCCGACACCGCCTTCCACGTGCCGCCGGAAAAGGTCCACCGGCTCGGCGACTGCTGGGCGTTCAAACCGGACCAAGGGGCGGTATTGTATGACAAAGGCGACAAAAGCGTCTGGAGCAGCCCGCCGAAGCTGCTCGCCGGAGGCGCCGGCCTGGTCTCGACCGTGGCCGACTATCACCGTTTCTGCTCGATGCTCCTGAACGGCGGCGAGCTCGGCGGCGTCCGACTCATCGGCCGCAAGACGCTCGAGCTGATGACGGTCAACCACCTGCCGGGCGGGGCGGACCTCACCGAGATGAGCCGCTCCCTGTTCAGCGAGGCGATCAACGCCGGCCAGGGCTTCGGCCTCGGCTTCGGGGTCAATCTCGATCCGGCCAAGACGATGCTGCCGGGCAGCAAGGGGGAGTTCTACTGGGGCGGGATGTTCTCGACCGCCTTCTTCGTCGATCCGGTCGAGCGGCTCCACATGATCTTCATGACCCAGCTGATGCCGTCCTCGACCTATCCGATAAGGCGGCAGCTCAAAACGCTGATCTATTCGGCTTTGAGGTGACCCCCCTCCCTGGAAGGAGGGGCTGGGGGTGGGTAGGCGAGCGCAGCGAGACTGCCCTGCGACTCGGAGTTTCGGCCGCCTCCGGCGGACCCGCCCCTAACCCCTCCCTTCCAGGGAGGGGAATGACAGGGCATATATGGCCTATGGATTCGCCCGTGCCTCCCCGCCCGCGCCCGCTGCTGCCGGGCGAGCCGGTGCCCTGGTTCCGAGCCAGGGCGATCGGCGGAAGCGACAATTACGTCTTCGACACGGCCGCCGGCCGCTACATATTGCTGCTCTTCCTCGGCCGGGCCGGCGATCCCGCCGCAGCCGAGGCCCTGGCCTGCGTGGAGCGCCACCGGGCGCTGTTCGACGATCTCCACGCCTGCTTCTTCGGGGTCACCGGGGATCCGGACGATTCGGCGAGCGGACGGGTGGCTCAGCAGCTCCCCGGGATCCGCTTCTTCCTGGACCCGGAAGGCGCCCTGGCGGCGCTGTTCGGGGCAGCGCCGGAGGGGGAGGCCGATCGGCGGCACTGGCTTCTGGTCGATCCGATGCTCCGGACGGTGGGCGCCTTTCCGCTCGAAGCGGGCGAAGCCGCGATCGCGTCGCTGAGCAAGGCGATAACGCATATGCCTCTGCCCGACTGGGCGCCGGTGCTGATGGCGCCCAACGTCTTCGAGCCGGCCCTGTGCGAGCGCCTGATCGCCCATCACGAGGAGACCGGCGGCGAGCCTTCGGGCTTCATGCGAGAGGTGGACGGCAAGACCGTGCTGGTCACCGATCCGCAGCACAAGATGCGGCGCGACCGCGAAGTCGCCGACGAAAATCTGTGCGGAATCCTTCGCCACCGGATCCTGACGAGGCTGGTGCCGCTCGTGAAGCGCGCCTTCCAGTTCGAGGCGACCCGGATGGAACGCTATCTCGTCGGCCGCTACGAAGCGGGGGCGGGGCATTTCCGGCCGCACCGCGACAATACCACCAAAGGCACCGCCCACCGCCGCTTCGCGGTCACGATCAACCTCAATGCCGGGGCCTATGAAGGCGGCGACCTGCGTTTCCCCGAATATGGCCCGCGCACCTACCGGGCGCCGACGGGAGGCGCGGTCGTCTTCTCCTGCTCGATGCTTCACGAGGCGACGCCGGTGACCCGGGGGGCGCGCTACGCGTTCCTGCCCTTCCTGTACGACGAGCCGGCGGCCCGGCTTCGGGAGGAGAACAACCCGCATCTCGGCGAGGGGGTGGGGGCATATAAGGCTGGGTAGTTCGTCCTCCGGTACGGGCCTTCCCCCGGATCAAGTCCGGGGTCAGTCCCTGCTCAGGATGAGCGAGAGAATGTTCTCAACCGCTCATCCCGAGCAGCCGTTGAGCTTGGCGAAACGGCGTGTCGAAGGACTTCAGCCTTCCCGGCTCTGGTTGTGCTCGCCGCCCGGATCGGTGATCCCGTCGAGGGCGACCGCGGCCGCCTCGCTCTGGTCGGAGCGGCTGATGTCGCCGAGGGAGACGATCCCGACCAGGGTCTCGCCCTTGCGGCTCAGCACCGGCATCCGGCGGACCTGGGCGTCGCTCATCTTGATCGCCACTTCCTCGACCTCGTCGTCGTCGAAGCAATAGACCAGGTCCTCGGTCATGACGTCGCGCACCGGAGTGTCGGGGCCCCGGCCTTCGGCGACGGCCCGGACGGTGATGTCGCGGTCGGTGACCATTCCCACCAGTTTGTCGTCCTCGCTGACCGGCATTGCGCCGGCATCGGCTCTGAGCATGAACTGGGCGGCTTCCTGGATCGGCTGGTCGGGGGTGACGGTCTCGACCTGCTGGGTCATGAACTCGGCGACTTTCATGGCGGCTCTCCTGGCGGGGGTTCGCTCGAAGAACCCCCGGGCCGGGGCCGGCGTTCCGGAGCAGGGGCCGCGTCCCGGCGCGGCCCGGTCACGCTCTGGCTACTCCTTCGCCCGAGGCACGATTTTGATCTCGTAGAGCTTCGCCCAATTCTTGCCGGTGACGAACAGGCGGTCGCCTTTGGAGTCGTAGGCGATTCCGTTCAGAACCGCGTCCGGATCACCGTTCGCATTCTCGACGGCGAGCCGGGAAAGGTCGATCCAGCCCTTAACCGCTCCGCTCTTCGGGTCGATCCGGGCGATCCGGCGGCCCATCCAGATGTTCGCGAAAATCTCCCCCTTCACCCATTCGAGCTCATTGAGCCGCTCCACCGGCTGGCCCTTGTAGGTCACTGCGACCTGCTTCTTCTCCTTCATCGTCGCGGGATCGAAGAAGCGGAGCCGGCTGGTGCCGTCGCTCATGATGATGTTTCTGCCGTCCTGGGTCAGCCCCCAGCCCTCGCCGGAGTAGCGAAACTGGCCCTTCGGCTTGAAGTCGGAGCGGTTCCAGCGGAAGCCGACCCCGTCCGTCCAAGTCAGGCTCAACAGGTCGGGACCCCAATTGACCAGGCCCTCGCCGAAATATTGCGGCGGGATCGAGACCGAGCGGAGCACCTTGCCGTCCTCCAGCCGGACCTCGCGGACCGTCGATTGCCGATTGAGCCCGGTGCTCTCGTAGAGCTTGCCGTCGAGGTAGAGGAGGCCCTGGGTGAAGGCGGTCGGGTCGTGCGGATATTCGCGAACGACACGATAGGAATCGACCGGCGGCTCGGCCGTGGCGGATGCGCCGCAGGCGGCGACGGCGAAGAGGAGCAGCGGGAGGGGGTGCTTCATCACGGCGTGTTCATGGTGAGGAGGTCGTAGGAAGCGACCACCTCGTCCTTCTGGTTGAACACATAGACCGCCCAGCGCACCTCGCCCATCTCCTCGTTGCGGACGCTCTTCGATTTGACGGTCAGCTCGACCCGCATCGAATCGCCCGGGTAGAGCGGAGTCTGGAAGCGAAGGCCCTCGAGGCCGTAATTGGCGAGCACCGGGCCCGGATCGGGATCGACGAACAGCCCCGCCGCGAAGCTCAGGATCAGGTAGCCGTGGGCGACCCGGCCCTCGAAGATCGGGTTCGCCTTCGCAGCCTCCTCGTCCATATGGGCGTAGAAATTGTCGCCGGTGAAGTCGGCGAAATGCTCGATGTCGTCGAGGGTGACGGTCCGGCTCGCCGTCTTCAGCGTGTAGCCGACCTCCAGCTCCGAGATGCGCTTGCGGAAGGGGTGGCGATCGCCTTCGGGCTTGGGCGCGCCCGGCAGCCATTGCCTGACGACGCTGGAGAGCACCGCCGGCGAGCCCTGGAGGGCGGTGCGCTGCATGTAATGGGTGACTCCGCGAATGCCCCCCATCTCCTCGCCGCCGCCGGCCCGGCCGGGGCCGCCGTGGACGAGAACCGGGAGCGGGGAGCCGTGGCCGGTCGATTCCTTCGCGCTGGTGCGGTCGAGGATGATCATCCGGCCGTGATAGGCCCCGGAGCCGAGCACGAACTCCTCCGCCACCGCCGGATCGAAGGTGAACAGCGACAGAGCCAGACTGCCCATCCCGCGATTCGCGAGCGCGACGGCGTCGGCGAGGTCGCGATAGGGCATGATCGTCGATACCGGCCCGAAGGCCTCGACGTCGTGGACGGCGGGCGAGCCCCAGGGATCGTCGGCGCGAAGCAGGATCGGCGAGATGAAGGAGCCGTTGCCCTCGACCGGCGAGAGCTGCGGGTCGCCGGAGACGATCCGCGCGGACTTGGCCAGCTCGGCCACCGCCTCCCGGACGGAGCGAAGCTGCGACCGGCTGGCGAGCGCGCCCATGGTGACCCCTTCCTGCCGCGGATCCCCGATCCTGGCCTTGCCCAGCCGCTCGATCAGCGCCGCCTGGACGGCGTCGAGATGCTCCGCAGGGGCCATGGCTCGGCGGATGGCGGTGCATTTCTGCCCGGCCTTCACCGTCATCTCGCGCGCGATCTCCTTGATGAACAGGTCGAACTCGGGAGTCCCCGGCCCCGCATCAGGACCCAGGACAGAGGCGTTGAGGCTGTCGCGCTCGGCGATGAAGCGGACGCTCTCCCTCGCGATCACCGGGTGGGTCTGGAGCTTCATCGCCGTCTCGGCGGAGCCGGTGAAGCTCACCACGTCCTGCAGGGTCAGATGGTCGAACAGGTCGCCGACCCCACCCATCACCAACTGAAGCGCTCCGGGCGGAAGTACGTCT
>DATHBY010000116.1:0-2380 GCA_035295885.1 Allosphingosinicella sp. | reverse complement strand
CGAGGGCGAGGCGACCCTGGTCACCGGCATCCATGTCGACATCACCGACCGCAAGGCGGCCGAGCAGGAGCTGGCGCGCTCGCGCGACGCTCTTCACCAGTCGGAGAAGCTGGCGGCCCTGGGCTCGCTGCTCGCCGGGGTCAGCCACGAGCTCAACAACCCGCTGGCCGCGATCGTCGGCCAGGCCGAGATGCTCCAGGAGGACAGCGCCGGCACCACCTTCGAGACCCGGGGCCGGAAGATCGCCGCCGCGGCCGAGCGCTGCGCGCGGATCGTCCAGACCTTCCTCGCGATGGCGCGCCAGAAGGACGCCCAGCGAAGCCTCGTCGATCTCAACGAGGTCGTCGCAACCGCTCTCGAGATCACCGAATATGCGCTTCGCACGGCGGGCATCGGGGCGCGCGTGACCTTGGGCTCAAGGCTGCCCAAGGTCAGCGGCGACCGGGACCAGCTCCACCAGGTGCTCGTCAACCTCATCGTCAACGCGCAGCAGGCGATGCAGGGGGGCGAGACTTTCGACAAGACCCTCACGATCAGGACGTCGGTCAGCCAGAGCGGCGACGTCCTGCTCGACGTCAGCGACACCGGCCCGGGCGTTCCCGAGAAGCTGAAAGGGCGCATTTTCGATCCCTTCTTCACGACCAAGCCGCAGGGCGTCGGCACCGGCGTCGGCCTGTCATTCTCGCACGGTATCGTCGAGGCGCATGGCGGCACGATCACCCTGGAGCCCAGCCGCCGCGGCGCCCATTTCCGGGTAGCGCTGCCGGCGGCCACGGAGAGCGGACTCGTCGCGGTGCCGATCGACGTCCAGACGATGCCGGCGTCGGCCGGCGGACGGGCCCTGGTCGTCGAGGACGAAACCGACGTCGCCGACACATTATGCGAGCTGCTCGAGCGCGAAGGCTATGACGTGACGGTCGCCGGCGACGGAGCCGCCGCCCTGATGGCGATCGACCGCGGCGAATATGATCTCATCCTGTCCGATCTGCGGATGCCGGGAGTGAGCGGCCCGGATCTCCACGCCCGGCTGGCCGAGACCAAGCCTCACCTGATCGAGCGCATGGGCTTCGTCACCGGCGACACGCTGGGCTCGAGCATGGACGATTTCCTTCGCGCCTGCGGCCGCCCGGTGCTCGAGAAGCCCTTCACCAAGATCGGGGTGCGCTGCCTGATCGCCTCCATCCTCCAGCCGCAGGTAGAAGCATGAACGACATAGCTGCCCATATCGTCGTCGTTGACGACGACGAAGACGTCCGCTCCACAGTCGCCGAATATCTTCGCCGCAACGGCCTTTCCGTCAGCGAGGCGGACGGCGGGGCGGCGCTTCGCGAGCTGATGGCCCAGCGGCCGATCGATCTCGCCCTGCTCGACATCAACATGCCCGGCGACGACGGGCTCACTTTGGCGCGGGAAATCCGCGCTTCGGGCGAGGCCGGGATCATCATGCTCACCGCCAAGAGCGACGACGTCGATCGCATCGTCGGCCTCGAGATCGGCGCCGACGACTACATCACCAAGCCGTTCAATCCCAGAGAGCTCCTCGCCCGGGTCAAGGCGGTCCTGCGCCGGGCGAGCCGGGGCGGTGAGGCGCCGGCGACGATGGGGCGCGAGGTGCAGATGGGCAAATGCCGCTTGAACCTCGACACGCGCAAGCTGTTCGAGGCCGACGGCACCGAGGTTCCGCTGACCTCGATGGAGTTCGATCTCCTCAAATGCTTCGCCGAGCACCCCCGCCGGGTGCTCAGCCGCGACCAGCTTCTCGACATGGCGCACAACAAGGAGATGGAGGCGTTCGACCGCTCGATCGACACGAGGATCACCCGAATCCGCCGCAAGATCGAGCGCGATCCCTCCAAGCCCGAATGCCTCAAGACGGTGCGGGCGGCAGGCTACGTCTTCAACCCCGATTGCGGGTGACGGCGGGATGTGGGTTCGTCGGGGTTGCGCCAATGCGTCGGGCGCAAATCCTAACCGGCGGTAGGCCAATCAGTTTTCAACGCACGACGCAACGACGCAACGAATCCGTGCGCGTCCTAGACTTTGTCCTGCCGAAGCAGAATCGTCACCCCGGACTTGATCCGGGGTCCACCTCTTTCTCAATCCCGGTGGAGGAAGAAGGTGGATGCCGGATCAAGTCCGGCATGACGAATGCCTCGCTTCCATCACAATAGGACAAACTCTAGATGCCAGGTTGCGTTGAAATCTGAAAGTCGCTGCGCCTCCGGCGTCGCGACGGAAGGCGACCATGTCCGACCTGGAAAAACTGGCGGCCCTGGCAATCGATCATCGAAGTCAAGGCAATCGACCGGCTCGCCGCCGTCCATTCGAGGCAGGTGCTGACTTACCTGAAGCTGCTCGATCTGCCTTTGGGCCTTGTCAT
>DATHBY010000115.1:0-2411 GCA_035295885.1 Allosphingosinicella sp. | reverse complement strand
ATCGTTTCAGTGGGTTGGAGCGCCGGCACACCGAGAGCGGCAACGAGGGCAGGGCGGTCGATCGCCATGGCAAGCGCCTGCCGGACCTCCGGCTGGGCCAGCGGCCCCTCGATGCTGCCGAAGGACAGGCCGAGAAGGCCGTACACTGGACCGAAGATCAGGGCATTGGCCGGCGGCCGCGCTGCCCGGGCAATCGGAAGGTCCGCGATGCTCCCGCCGATCACGAGTTCCGCGTCTTCTTTCAGGAATTGCGCCACGGCGATCGCGGCTCGGGTGCCGGTGACGGCGATCGGCGGCGCTTCCGGCGCCTCCTCCGCGCCCTCCTCCTCTTCCGGAGGAGGCAAAGTGAGCGCAATGGCTCCGCCGGGCGTTTCGGACAGCCGGTAGGGCCCGGTGCCGCCGCTGCTTCGGATCACCGCCATCTCCGGCTGGGCAAGGAGCTGGAGGAAGCCGGGGCGGGGAGACTTGAGGCTGATCTCCAGAACATCGTCGGTCATGGCGACGATCTCCTGGATCGCACCGAGGATCGGCTTGACCGGATTGCGGCTCGACGGACCGGCGGCCGCGCGAAGCCGGGCGACGACCTGTTGCGCGGTGATCCGCCCTCCGCCCGGCCATTCCGCGCGCGCGAGGCGAAAGGTGTAGCGAAGCCCATCGTCCGAAACGATCCAGCGCTGGGCCAAAGCTGGCTCGATCTCGCCGGCCGCGTCGAACCGGACGAGCCCCTGTGCCGCCGCACTCATCAGGAAAGCCGCGCCGGCATCGATCGGCTCGCGGTTCGGGTTGACCAGCCGCGGCGGCCCGCCGATCGCCACCACGTCGATTGGCCCGCTCTCCCCTTCCCGGCAGCCGGCCAGAGCCGGCAGCGCGGCGGCAAGCAGCAGGAAGAGAAGGCGCGGTCCGGCTCTCATCCCGCTAGCGATAGCGAAGCCCGGGGCGCTTGGTTAGTGGGTTCGCAGCACAAGGCGGGGCCTACGCCCGGGTTTCGGCGTTGCGGGGGCCGCTAGCATCGTTGGGATCCTGCCCTGAGGCTAAGTTGGTGCGGACGGCGGGACTCGAACCCGCACGCCCCGAGGGGCAGAAGATTTTAAGTCTCCGGCGTCTACCGGTTCCGCCACGTCCGCATCAGGGCGGTCCTGCCGCGAGGTGCGGCGGCGAGGCAAGCGGTTTCGAGAGCAGGGCCGGCGGCAGCCGCCCCGCCGCCGCTTACTCGGCGGTGACCTGACCGAGGTTCAGCCGCTCGCGCATTTCCTTGCCGGGCTTGAAGTAGGGGACGCGCTTGGCGTCGACATCCACCTGGTCGCCGGTCCGCGGGTTGCGGCCCTTGCGCGCTTCACGCTCGCGGGTGGAAAAGGCGCCGAAGCCGCGCAGCTCGACCCGGCCGCTCTTCTGCAGCTGATCGATGATCGAATCGAAAAAGGAACCGACGACCCGCTCGATTTCCTTGCCCGTCAGATCGGGATGGTCTTCGCAGAGTTTCTGGACCAGCTCGGAACGGATCACGGGCTTTCCCCCAATAAGAGTGCGCTGCCTGGGCCGAGGGCCCCCCGGCCCCGACCTGCTAAACTAGGTTAAACAGTAGAATTCCCGGAAAGGCAATATCACAGGTAAGCCGGCGCGAAGAAAAAAGCGCCCGTTTCCGGACGCTTGGTTCTCGCTGAAGCAGAGGTGGGCAGGCGCCGCATGCGGCCCCCACCCACCGTGTCCCGGCTTATTTTTCTTGTTTGGCTTTGAGGGCTTGGCCGAGAATGTCGCCGAGGCTGGCGCCCGCGTCGGACGAGCCGTACTGGGCGACGGCCTGCTTCTCCTCGGAGATCTGCAGCGCCTTGATCGAGAAGTTCGGCTTCTTGGAGCGGTCGAAGCCGATCACCATCGCGTCGAACTTCTGGCCGACCTGGAAGCGCTCGGGGCGCTGCTCGTCGCGGTCGCGGCCAAGATCGGTCCGCTTGATGAAGCCCGTCGCCCCATCGTCGCCGACCTGAACCTCGAGCCCGCCGTCGCGAACCTCGAGCACGGTCACGGTGACCGTCTCGTTCTTGTTGACGCCGCCCGACGCACCGGCGCCGCCCTTGGCGACTCCGCCGCGCTCAAGCTGCTTCATGCCAAGCGAAATCCGCTCCTTCTCGACATCCACGTCGAGCACGACCGCCTTCACGACCTCGCCCTTGCGGTGCAGGTTCAAGGCCTCCTCGCCGGTGATCCCCCAGGCGATGTCGGACATGTGGACCATGCCGTCGACGTCGCCCTCGAGGCCGATGAACAGGCCGAACTCGGTCGCGTTCTTGACTTCGCCCTCGAGCTCGGTGCCGACCGGATGGGCGTCCGCGAACGCCTGCCACGGGTTCGACTGCGCCTGCTTGAGGCCCAGCGAAATCCGGCGCTTCTCCTCGTCGACCTCGAGCACCGACACG
>DATHBY010000114.1:0-3169 GCA_035295885.1 Allosphingosinicella sp. | reverse complement strand
CGGCGTCCTGAGCAGCGGCGGGGGCACCGTGCGCAGCTACGGGACCAATCAGGTCAACGGCAACACCGTCGACGGCACCTTCGTCGCCGGCGCGGCGGTCCAGATCTGAGGCGCATCGTTTCGGGAGGCGGGGCCGGCATAACGCCGGTCCCGCCGTCCCTTATCACACATTAGAGTTGGCATTTCGGCGATCACGGGCGCTATGCTGCCGCGGTGAAAGCCGGGGAGTCGCGGGCGGCCTCCGGTGGAAGGGCGGGCGGCATGGTTGCAGTTCCCGGCATTGCCGGCACAGGGGGTTCGCTGACGGCCGCGGTCGAGTGGATCGCCGGTCTGCTTCTCGGGACGGCCGGCACGATCGTCGCCGTCATGGCGGTCGCGGCGGTGGGCTTTCTGATGCTCGCGGGCCGCCTGCCGGTACGCCGCGGCGCCTCCGCAATCATCGGCTGCTTCATCCTGTTTTCCGCCGGCAGCGTCGCGTCAGGGCTGCTCGAAGCGACGAGCGGGAGCCGGGACCCGGGGGAGGTATTGCCCGTCGCCGAAGCTGCCTACATGCCGGCGACTCCGCCGGCCGGGGCTTACGATCCCTATGCGGGGGCGGCGGTGCCTGATCGGGGCGGGGAAGACCTGCTCAGGTAAATTGTGCCCAAAATATCCAGGCCGCGAACGCTGGCTTGCAATACGTTACCGAGATTCGTCAATCGAATCGGCCCTATCAGCTTGAACCCTCCTGTTTATCAGCCTAGAACAGGCTGATAAGTCATTGGGGGACTATATGGGGAAGTGGCGCGCCGCTTTGGGCGGCCCGGCCTTGGCGGCTTGGTCGATGCCGCTGCTGGCGCAGGACAGCTTTGCGGATCCTGCCGGCTCCGGCCCCGTCGTCGGGGCCCTGAACTGGCTTCAAGGCACTTTGCTGGGATCCGTCGCGACGGTCGCCGCGGTCATCGCGGTGGCGTCCATCGGCTTTCTCATGCTCACCGGACGGATGAACTGGCGCTATGGCGGTACGGTCATCCTCGGCTGCTTCATCCTGTTCGGCGCCGCCAGCATCGTCGGCGGAATCCGGTCCACGGCGTCCTCGGAGGTGCGCTAGCAAATGGACAATCTGGATCGCGATATCCTCTTCGTTGCGCTGACCCGGCCGCAAATGCTGCTTGGCGTCACCTACGGCTATGCCATCGCCAACGCGATCATCACGACGGAATTGTTCCTGATCTTCCAGTCGTTTTTCGTCGTGCTGATCGCGGTCGGCCTGCATCTGCTCGGATGGCTGGCGTGCCTGCGCGATCCGAGAATCTTCGATCTTTGGCTCGTGAAGGCTCAGCGTTGCCCCCGCGTCGCTAACTACCGCGTATGGCGCTGCAACTCCTATCGCCCGTAACGGCCCGCGGCGGCGATTGGCGGCGGGAGCAGCCCGCCGGCGCTCACCTGCCGTACCTCGCCCAGATAGACGACCACACGCTGCTTTTGCGGGACGGGCGGCTGATGCAGGTCATCGCCCTCGACGGCCTGCTTTTCGAGACCGCGGACACGGCCGACATCAACTACCGCAAGCTCCTGCGCGACGCCGTCTACCAGTCGATCGGCTCTTCCCGATTCGCGGTCTATCATCACATCATCCGGCGGCGGGTCGAGCCTGAGCTGCAAGCGGACTTCCCCGATCCGTTCAGCGCCGAGGTCGATCAGAAATGGACCCGCAGGCTGCAATCGAGGCGCGTCTTCACCAACGAGCTGTTCCTCTGCATCATCCGGCGCCCCCTCCAGGGCCGCGGCGGAGCGGCCGACCGGGTCGCGCGCTTTTTCGGTCGGGCAACGAATGAAGGCCGAATAGCCGACATTGCCAACGAGCGCCGCGAGCTCAATGCCGCTCGCGACGGCCTGCTGGCGACGCTGAGCGAATATGGGGCGAGGCTGCTGGGGACTTACCAGACCGACGCGGGACTATGTTCCGAGGTGCTCGAATATCTCTCCATGGTCTATAACGAGGAAGCCCGCCCGGTGCTTCTTCCGGAGTCGGATATCGGCCATTATCTGCCGTACCGCCGGGTCAGCTTCGGAGCCCAGACGGTCGAGCTGTCCGCCGTGGGGGAGCAGGGCCGAAGCTTCCTCGGCCTCGTCTCGATCAAGGAATATCCGGGGCAATCGACACCGGGAATGCTCGACGATCTGATGCGTCTGCCGGTCGAGCTGGTGGTGACTCAAAGCTTCGCCTTCGTCGACCGGCAGGCCGCGCTCGGGCGGGTCAACCTGACGCTTCGCAGAATGCGCGCCGCGGACGACGAGGCCTTGAGCCTGCGCGGCGAGCTCGCGCTGGCGCGCGACGAGCTCGCGGCGGGGAGGGCGGCATTCGGCGAGCACCATCTGACCGTCGCGGTGCGAGGGGACAGCCCAAGCGAGGTCGACGAAGGCGTGGCCGAGGTCCAGGCGGCGCTGACGGATCTGGGGGTGATCTCGGTCCGCGAGGAGATTGCGCTCGAGCCCACCTTCTGGGCGCAGTTTCCCGGCAATTTCTCCTACAATCCCAGGAAGAGCCTGGTTTCGAGCCGCAACTTCGCAAGCCTCGCCAGCATGCACAATTTCCCGATCGGCCAGGCCGACGGGAATCACTGGGGCCAGGCGGTGACGGTGCTCGAGACCACCGCCGCCGGGCCCTATCATTTCAATTTCCACAACGGCGACCTCGGCAACTTCACCGTCATCGGCCCGTCGGGATCGGGAAAGACGGTGGTCCTGAACTTCCTGCTCGCCCAGGCCCGCAAGTTTCATCCACGCATCGTCTTCTTCGACAAGGACCGGGGCGCGGAGCTGTTCCTGCGCGCGATCGGCGGCCGCTACGATCAGCTCCGGGTCGGCGTTCCCGCGGGGTTGAATCCCCTCCTTCTGGAGGACACCCCGACGAACCGGCGTTTCCTGATCGACTGGCTCAGCTGCCTGCTGGCGGAGCCCGGCCGGCCGCTGACGGCCGAAGAGACCGCCCGGATCAACGACGCCGTCGATGCCAACATGGACGCGCCTCCGCCTTATCGCAGGCTGGGCCATTTCGCGCAGCTGCTTCGCGGAAGCGAGCGGCCTCAGGCCGGCGATCTGGCGTCTCGCCTCGCGCCCTGGTGGGGGAGCGGCGAGCGCGCATGGCTGTTCGACAATGAAGAGGACAAGGTGGATCTGTCGGAAG
>DATHBY010000113.1:0-11709 GCA_035295885.1 Allosphingosinicella sp. | reverse complement strand
CGGCCGAGATCACGCTCCAGCCGATCCGCCGGTTCGGCTTCGACGGCGCGATCCTGTTCTCGGACATCCTCATCGTGCCCTGGGCGTTGGGGCAGGACCTGCGCTTCGAGGCGGGCGAGGGTCCGCGCCTGGCGCCGCCTCTGGTCGACTCGGCGCTGGCCGGCCTCGACTCGGCTCGGGGGCGTCTGGAGCCCGTCTACGCCACTGTGGAGAAAGTTTCTAAGTGTCTCCCGGAAGGCACGACTTTCCTCGGCTTCGCGGGCAGCCCGTGGACCGTAGCCACCTATATGGTGGCGGGTCAGGGCAGCAAGGACCAGGGGGAGGCGCGCAGGCTTGCCTACGGCGATCCGGAGGCCTTCCGGGAGATCGTCGAGGCGATATCCGGTCTCACCGTCGACTATCTCTCTCGTCAGGTGGAAAGCGGGGTCGAGGCGGTGCAATTGTTCGACAGCTGGGCCGGAAGCCTGTCGCCGGCGCAGTTCGAGCGCTGGGTGATCGCTCCGACCGCCTCGCTCGTCACGGCCTTCAAGGCAAGGCATCCGGACATTCCGGTCATCGGCTTTCCGAAAGGAGCGGGCGGCAAGCTCGCCGCTTATGCGCGCGAGACCGGAGTGGACGCGATCGGGCTGGATGAGACGGTGGACCCCGCCTGGGCCGATTCCGTGCTTCCGCCAGGAATGCCGGTGCAGGGCAATCTCGACCCGCTGGCTCTGATCGCCGGCGGCGAGGCGCTTGAAAGCGGGGTGAGGCGCACCCTATCTAGCCTGGCGGGGCGACCGCACGTCTTCAACCTGGGGCATGGCATTTTGCCGGACACGCCGATCCCGCACGTCGAGAAGCTCATCGAGCTGGTGCGCGCGTGACCGATGCCCTCGCGACCGCCCTCAGCTTGACCTACGCCTGGATCAAGGCCGGCCACGTCATCTTCGTGATCTTCTGGGTCGCGGGCCTGTTCATGCTTCCGCGCTTCTACGTCTACCACCAGGAATCGGCGCCGGGCTCGGCGGAGGAGAAGCGCTGGATCGAGCGCGAGCGCAAGCTGAGGCGGATCATCATCACCCCGGCGATGATCCTGGTCTGGGTCTTCGGCCTCGGCCTCGCCTGGACCACCCAGGCGTGGGCGATGGGCTGGTTCCAGGCCAAGTTCATCCTCGTCGTCGCCCTCTCCGCCTATCACGGCTGGATGGTCGGCTACGGCCGCAAGCTCGCCCGCGGCGAGCGGGCGCTGAGCGGCAAGGGGCTCAGGATGATGAACGAGGTGCCGGGGATCGCGGTGGTGCTCATCGTCGTGCTGGTGATCGTGAAGCCGTTCTGACGGGGGGCGCCCGCCGCCCCGCCCCGCCCGTCACCCTAAAGAAAGCTTGGGTCCATTCGGCCTCCGCCAAGCGACGACTCGGGATGGATGCCAGCCTTCGCTGGCATGACGAGAGAGTTGACTTGAAAAATCGCGGAGCCTAACGCCGGTCAAGTCGTTCGCCTGCCGTCCGCGCGGGCGTTTCAGCCGCCGAAATCTCCATCCCGCACGGCGCGCCGACCCAATCCCAATTTCCGAGTGTTTTCTCCATGCACCTCAAAGACCTGAAGCAGAAATCCCCCGCCGACCTCGTCGCGATGGCCGAGGAGCTCGGAATCGAGGGCGCGTCGACCTTGCGCAAGCAGGAGCTGATGTTCTCGATCCTCAAGGTCCAGGCCGAGAATGGCGAGGAGATCATGGGCCAGGGCACGATCGAGGTGCTTCCCGACGGCTTCGGCTTCCTGCGCTCGCCGGAGGCCAATTACCTCGCCGGCCCGGACGATATCTACGTCTCGCCCAACCAGGTGCGTAAATTCGGCCTCAGGACCGGCGACACGGTCGAGGGCGAGATCCGAGGCCCCAAGGACGGCGAACGCTATTTCGCGCTCGTCCGGCTCACCCAGGTCAATTACGACGATCCCGACGCGGTCCGCCACCGGGTCAATTTCGACAACCTCACGCCGCTCTATCCCGACGAGAAGCTCACGCTCGACAGCGCCGACCCGACCGTCAAGGACAAGTCGGCTCGGGTGATCGACATCATCTCCCCGCAGGGCAAGGGCCAGCGCGCCCTGATCGTGGCGCCGCCCAGGACCGGCAAGACCGTTCTCCTCCAGAACATCGCCCGGGCGATCACCGACAACCATCCCGAAGTGTTCCTGATCGTGCTGCTCATCGACGAGCGGCCGGAGGAGGTCACGGACATGCAGAGGTCGGTGAAGGGCGAGGTCATCTCCTCCACCTTCGACGAGCCGGCCTCGAGGCACGTCCAGGTCGCCGAAATGGTGATCGAGAAGGCCAAGCGCCTGGTCGAGCACAAGAAGGACGTCGTCATCCTCCTCGACTCGATCACCCGCCTGGGGCGCGCCTACAACACGGTGGTGCCGAGCTCGGGCAAGGTGCTGACCGGCGGCGTCGACGCCAACGCCCTGCAGCGGCCCAAGCGCTTCTTCGGAGCGGCCCGCAACATCGAGGAAGGCGGCTCGCTCTCGATCATCGCCACGGCGCTGATCGACACCGGCTCCAAGATGGACGAAGTCATCTTCGAGGAGTTCAAGGGCACCGGCAATTCCGAGATCGTGCTCGACCGCAAGGTTTCGGACAAGCGCATCTTCCCCTCGCTCGACGTCGGCAAGTCCGGCACCCGCAAGGAGGAGCTGCTGGTCGATCAGGCCACGCTCTCGAAGATGTGGGTGCTTCGCAGGATCCTAATGCAGATGGGAACGGTCGACGCGATGCAGTTCCTCCTCGACAAGATGAAGGACGCCAAGTCGAACGAGGATTTCTTCGCCTCGATGAACCAGTAAGACCGGGGGCTTCGCATGCTGATGCTCGACCTTCTGATCAGCGCCCACGGCGCAGCGGTGCCGATCGGGATCGGCGGCATCTGGGACGCCATCCTCACGGATTTCTCGAAGCTCAACACCGCCGCGGCCTGGGTGGTCTTCGGCCAGGTGCTGATGATCGACATCATGCTCGCCGGCGACAATGCCATCGTCGTCGGTGCCCTGGCCGCGGGCCTTCCGCCCGATCAGCGCCGCAAGGTGATCCTGATCGGAATCATCGCGGCGCTCGTTCTGCGCATCGCCTTCGCCCTTGTGGTCACCCAGTTGATGCAGATCGTCGGCCTGACCTTCGCGGGCGGCCTGCTTCTGCTCTGGGTGAGCTGGAAGATGTGGCGCGAGCTTCGGCATTCGGGCCAGTCGGCCGGCTCTCCCGAAGTGGCGGGCGACGAGGAAAGCGGCCTCAGGCCCGCCAAGAGCTTCGCTGCCGCCGCCTGGGCGGTAGCCGTGGCCGACGTCTCGATGAGCCTCGACAATGTCCTGGCCGTGGCCGGAGCGGCCCGCGATCACCCCGGCATCCTCATCATCGGCCTGCTGCTGGCCGTCGCCCTGATGGGAGTCGCCGCCAACATCCTCGCCAAATATATCGAGCGCTATCGCTGGATCGCCTGGATCGGCCTGCTGGTGATCGTCTATGTCGCCGGCAAGATGGTCTACGAAGGCTTCGTAGACCCCGCCGTGGGGCTGGGGACGCTCTTCACCTGACCTCGGGTTCCTTCGATACGACCCTTCCTTCGATACGGGCCTTCGCCAGGCTCAGTCCCTGCTCAGGATGAGCGGCCGAGATTGATGGCAATCGCTCATCCTGAGTAGCCGGTGAGCCTGTCGAGCCGGCATATCGAAGGACCTCAGGGGATCAGCACCGTCGAGCCCGTCGTTGCCCGAGCCTCGATCGCCCGGTGGGCGTCGGCGGCCTTGAGCAGCGGGAAGGTGGCGCCGATCCGGATCGTCACCGCGCCTTTCTCCACCATCTCGAACAGCCTCGCGGCGGATTCCGCCATCTCGTCCGCGGTCTTGCAATAATCGGCCAGCGTCGGCCTCGTAACGAAGACGGAGCCGGCGCTGAGCAGGTCGATGGCGGTGAAGGGCGGCACCGGGCCCGAGGCGTTGCCGTAGGTGACGACGAGCCCGCGGCGGGCGACCGATCCGAGCGACGCCTTCCAGCTCGCCGCCCCGACCCCGTCGAGCACGACCGGCACCCCCTTGCCGTCGGTGAGGGCGCGCACTTCGGCCGCGAGCGCGTCCATCGGGCAGCACAAGGCGTGGTCGGCGCCGAGCTCCTTAGCCTGCGCCGCCTTTTTGCTGTCGCCGGCATGGGCGATCACGGCGGCGCCGATCGCCTTCAGCCATTGGACCAGGATCGAGCCGACTCCGCCGGCCGCGGCATGGACGAGCACCGTCTGCCCCGCCTCCACCCGCGCACAGCGCTCGATCAGGAATTCGGCGGTGCACCCCTTCAGCATGATCGCGGCGGCTTCCTCCGGCCCGATCGATTCGGGCAGCTTCACCAGCTTGTCGGCCGCGATCGTCCGGTGGGTGGCATAGGATCCGAGCGGGCCGGTGAAATAGCCGACCCGGTTGCCCTCGCGGAAACCGGTGACGCCCTCGCCCACCGCCTCGACCACGCCCGCGCCCTCGCCGCCCAGGCCGGAGGGCAAAGGCAGCTTGTAGAGGCCGGAGCGATGATAGGTGTCGATGAAGTTCAGCCCCACCGCCTCGTGCCGGACCAGCACTTCCCCGGGCGCGGGCCGCGGCGCGTCGAGATGCTCGGCCTCGAGCATCTCGGGGCCGCCGGTCTCGCGCAGGATGAAGGCGTAAGGGTCGGTCATCGGGCTGTGCCTGCAAGCGCGGGCCATGCCCGGAAGGTTCCGACGGCGTAGACGATGCCGTAGACCAGCACGATCAGAGAGCTCCACAAGGTGAAGGAATCCACCCTGCCTCCGTTCACCGCGAGGGCGGGCAGCAGGACGAGGCCACGGAGCAGATAAACGGCGGTGATGAGGACGAGCGCCGTTCGAAGCAGGGGCAGGCGCCGTATCGTGCCGGCACCCGACAGAGCGTAGGCCGACCAGGCCGCGAGGACCGCAGCGATGGCGAGCGTGATCAGCGCCGGCTTCGCCGAGCCCCGCTCCGCCAGCCGGGCCATGCCTTCCCCCGCGCCGAAGAAACGGTACCAATCGGGTCCGCAGGCGATCACGGCCAGATGCATTACCGCCGCGGCCGCGCTGAGCAGGGCGGCTGCGATCAGCCAGCGCTCCCCCGGGCGCCTCACGCCAAATGCTGAGCGAAGAATTCCGCCGTCCGCCCGTCGGCCAGCCGCGCCGCCTCCTCGCTTCGCCTCTTGCCCGTTTCGGCTGCGAAACCATGATCCTCGCCGGGATAATCGTGGAGAGTGACCTTCGGATGATCCTCCAGCCCCTCGTGCATCGCGCGCTGCGCCGCCTCGTCGACGAAATGGTCGTCGCCGGCGATGTGGAGCATCAGCGGCCGGGCGATCGCGTTCTTTTCGTGGAGATTGCCGGGCAGGCCCACTGCGTAATAGCCGACGCTGGCGTCGGCGTCGGTCCGGGCGGCGGCCATGTACGCGAGGCGGCCGCCGAGGCAGTAGCCGACGACCCCGACCTTGCCGCCTTCGCCCAATCGCGCTCGGGCGGCGCGGATCGTCGCCTCGATGTCGCTCACGCCCTGGTCCTGGTCGAAGCGGCCCATCAGCTCGAGCGCCCGCTTGAACTGGTCGGGCACGTCGGGGTCGAGCTCGACGCCCGGCTCGAGCCGCCAGAACAGGTCCGGGGCGAGGGCGAGATAGCCCTGCTCCGCCCAATGGCCGCATTTGCGCCTTATGCCCTCGTTGACGCCGAATATCTCCTGGATGACGACGATCGCCGCCCGCGGCGTCCCTTCCGGCTCGGCCGCCCAGGCGTCGAAGCCGCCGTCTCCCTCCAGCGTGTCAATCCGGATCGTCCCCATGTCGGCTCCTCCTTGTCTCGGGCCGCGCTTCTATACACATAGCGCCGGAGCTTTCGGAAGGACCGGCCATGAAGATCAGCGTCGACGTCGACTGTACCCCGGAGGAGGCGCGCCGCTTCCTCGGTCTGCCGGACCTGACTCCGGTCCACGAGGCCTACGTCCAGCGCATGACCAGGGCGGCGGGCGAGGGTCTCACCGCCGAATCGGCGGCGGAGATGATGAAGGCCTGGGGCCCGGTGAGCGAGGCGGGAATGGCGATGTGGCGCACGATGCTGGAGGGGGTGAGCGGCCGGCGTGACGGCTGACACCATCTTCGCCCTTTCCTCCGGAAGCCCGCCGGCCGGGGTGGCTGTGGTTCGGATCAGCGGGCCGGGCGCGGAGGCGGCGCTCGCGGCGCTGGTCGGAAGGCTGCCGGAGCCCCGGGTGGCAACGCTCGCGAACCCGCGATGGCGGGGAGAGCGGCTGGACCGCGCCCTGGTCCTGCGCTTCCCCGGCCCCCGAAGTGCGACCGGCGAGGATGTGGCCGAGCTGCACCTTCACGGCGGCCGCGCGGTCGTGGCGGCGGTCCTGGAGGCTCTGGCGGGCATCGAGGGGCTGAGGCCGGCGGAGCCGGGGGAGTTCACCCGCCGAGCCTTCGAGAACGGGCGAATCGATCTCGCCGAGGCGGAAGGCCTCGCCGACCTGCTCGCCGCCGAAACCCAGTCGCAGCGTCGAGCCGCTCTCGCCATGGCCGGAGGCGGGCTCAGCCGGCAGGTGGAGGCTTGGCGTCAGCGGCTGCTGGCGCTTGCAGCGGCGCTTGAGGCGGCGCTGGATTTCTCCGACGAAGGCGAGGTCGGTGAAGCCTGGCCGCCCGGGTGGGTTGGGAAGCTGGAAGCGCTCGGCCGCGATATCGAGGCCCTTCTCGCCCGCCCGCCTGCCGAACGCCTCCGGGACGGCCTGCGAGTGGTCATAGCGGGCCCGCCGAACTCAGGAAAGTCCAGCCTTTTCAACGCCTTAGCACAGAGGGAGGCGGCGATAACCTCTCCGACGCCGGGCACGACCCGGGACGTGATCGAAGCTCCAATCGCAATCGCGGGGGTGCCGTTCCTGCTGATCGACACGGCCGGACTTCGGGAGAGCGCGGACGATGTCGAGGCCGTCGGGGTGGCACGGGCTCGCGCAAGCCTGCAGCGAGCGGACCTTATCCTCTGGCTGGGCATGCCCGAGGATGCACCGGCTGGCGGCAACGTGATCCTGGTCCAGTCCAGATGCGACCTGCCTGCGCCGCCCCGGGCCGCCGGGATCCGGGTGTCGGCTGTGACCGGGGAGGGCATCGGCCGGCTCACCGAGACTCTATCCGCGCGGGCCGGCCTGCTCCTCCCCGCGGAGAGCGATGTCGCTGCGAACGCCCGCCAGCGCGAGGCCCTCGGCCGCGCTCTCGAGCATCTGCGCGAGGCCGGCGCGCCCGACATGCTGCTCGCGGCCGAGGCGCTCCGCCAGGCGCGGGTGGAGCTGGACCGGGTCACCGGCCGTGCCGGAGTCGAGGACATGCTCGACATGTTGTTCGGCCGATTCTGCATCGGCAAGTGACATGTTCCACGTGGAACATGTAGAGGCGGGGGCATGAACCGGGACTTCGACATAATCGTCGTGGGCGGCGGCCATGCCGGCTGCGAGGCCGCGGCCGCGGCGGCGCGGATGGGCGCCCGGGTGGCGCTTGTCAGCTTCGAGCGCGGGCAGATCGGCGCCATGTCGTGCAACCCCGCGATCGGCGGGCTCGGCAAGGGCCATCTGGTCCGCGAGGTCGACGCCTGCGACGGGCTGATCGCCCGTGGTGCCGATGAAGCGGGCATCCACTACCGCATGCTCAACGCCAGCAAGGGGGCGGCCGTGCGAGGGCCCCGGGTGCAGGCCGACCGCCGGCTCTACAAGGCGGCGATCCACCGCATGCTCGACTCCCAGGCCGGGCTCGAGATCGTGGAAGGGGAGGCCGCCGAGCTTCGAATGGTCGGCAGGCGAATATCCGGGCTCGATCTCGCCGACGGCCGCTCGCTCGGCGGCAAAGCCGTCATCCTGGCCACCGGCACCTTCCTCGGCGGCAAGCTCCATTTCGGCCGGACCAGCCGCTCCGGCGGCCGGATCGGCGAGCGCGCCGCGACCAGGCTGGCGCTGCAGCTGCGCGAGCTCGGCCTTCCCCTGGCGCGCCTCAAGACGGGCACTCCGCCTCGCCTCGACGGCCGCACCATCGACTGGGCGGCGCTCGAGCGGCAGGATTCGGACGGCGGCGACTGGACCATGTCGCCGATGAGCCCCGGCCGAACCGCGCCGCAGCTCTACTGCGCGATCACCCGCACCAACGCCCGCACCCACGAGATCATCCTGGCCAATCTGGAACGCTCGCCGCTCTTCGCAGGCGACATTGAATGCATCGGCCCGCGCTACTGCCCGTCGATCGAGGACAAGGTGCATCGCTTCGCCGGTCGCGACGGCCACCAGATCTTCCTCGAGCCCGAGGGGCTCGACGATCCGGCCGTCTACCCGAACGGAATATCGACCTCGCTGCCGGAGGACGTTCAGCTCGACATGGTGCGCTCCATGGCGGGGCTGGAGCGGGCGGAGATCCTGCAGGCGGGCTACGCCGTCGAATATGACCATGTCGACCCGCGCATCCTCGAGCCGACCCTGGCGGTGCGCGGCGTCCAAGGTCTTTATCTCGCCGGCCAGATCAACGGCACCACCGGCTATGAGGAGGCCGCCGCCCAGGGCCTGGTGGCGGGCGCCAATGCCGCCGCCTGGGCGGACGGCCGGCCACCGCTTCTGTTCGACCGGAGCGAGAGCTATATCGGGGTCATGGTTGACGATCTCGTTCTGCAGGGCGTCACCGAGCCGTATCGGATGCTCACCGCGCGCGCCGAGTACCGGCTTCGGCTTCGGGCCGACAATGCGGAGGCCCGGCTGACTCCGCTCGCCCTGGCCGCGGGCTGCGTGGCGGCGGAGCGGCGGGCGCATTTCGAGGCTCGGCAGGTGGAGCGCGCCGCGCTGGAGTCGAGGCTGTCGGCTATCCGCTCCGGCGCCGACCTCAGGGCCCGGGGCGTTGCGGTCGCGGACGACGGCCGCAGGCTCACGCTCGCCCAATGGCTCCGCTTCCCTGAGTTGGGCGCTGCGGAGCTGCTTCGGGTGGAGCCTGCCCTGGCGGAGTTCCGAAGCCGCCTGCTCGGCGAAGCGGTGGAGGACCATCGCTACGCCCCTTATGTCGAGCGGCAGCAGGCCGAAGTGGCTCGCCTGCGCAGCGACGAGAACGTCCGGATTCCCGCCGACGTGGATTATTCCGCAATTCCAGGCCTCTCCAACGAGATGGTCGAGCGGCTGGAGGCGTCGCGGCCGGGCACGCTTGCGGCGGCGCGGCGGATCCGGGGGGTTACGCCCGCCGCACTGGCCGCCATCCTCGTCCATTCGAGGCGCAAGGCGGCTTGATGAACGAAGCGGAGGTCAAAAGGCGCCTCGATGTTCCACGTGAAACAATCGAGCGCCTGGACGCTTTCGCGAAGCTTCTGCGGGCCGAAAACGAGCGTCAGAACCTCGTCTCCGAGGCGTCGCTGGACATGCTGTGGGAGAGGCATATTCTCGATTCCGCGCAGCTGGTCCGGTTCGCCCCTGCCGGCGCGGGGGCATGGCTGGATCTGGGCACCGGCGCCGGCTTTCCCGGGCTGCTGGTGCCGCTTTTCCACCCAGCCCATGTGGTGCTGGTCGAATCGCGCCGGCTCCGGGCCGAGTTTCTTCGCACTGCAGCATCGACGCTCGCCGTTTCGGATCGGGTCGAGATTCTCTGCTCGAAGATCGAGACGGTAAATGCGCGGCCCTTCGACGTGATCAGCGCCCGCGCTTTCGCGCCCCTGCCGAAGCTGCTCGCCTTGGCCGAGCGGTTTTCCACGCCCGGGACGATCTGGATCCTCCCCAAGGGCCGAAACGCCAAGTCCGAACTGGAAGCGGCGCAATCTTCGTGGCAGGGTGATTTCCGTCTCGAACCAAGCCTCACCGACGCCGAAGCGCAGATCGTCGTCGCGACCCGGGTTCGCCGAAAGCTGAGGGGAAGATCTTGATCCGGATTGCGGTCGCCAACCAGAAAGGCGGGGTCGGCAAGACGACGACGGCGATCAACCTCGCCACCGCGCTCGCCGCCACCGGCTGGCGCGTCCTGCTCATCGATCTCGATCCGCAGGGCAACGCCTCGACCGGGCTAGGGGTAGGCCACGCGCTTCGCGACCGCTCCACCTACGACGTGCTCACCGGCGGCGCCACGCTGGAGGAGGCGGTGGTCGCGACCAAGGTGCCGAGGCTCGACCTGGTGCCGGCGACGGTGGACCTCTCCGGGGCGGAGATCGAGCTGGTCGCGCTCGAAGAGAGGACCCACCGGCTCGACAACGCCCTCGACTCGGCCGCCAGCCGCTGGGACGTCTGCCTGATCGACTGTCCGCCGAGCCTGGGGCTGCTGACCATCAACGCGCTCGTCGCCGCCCAGTCGATCCTGGTCCCGCTTCAGACGGAATTCTTTGCATTGGAAGGGCTTAGCCAGCTCCTCCAGACGATCGAGCGGATCCGGGCGAGGTTCAATCCGGAGCTTTCCATCCTCGGCGTGGCGCTGACCATGTTCGACCGCCGCAACAACCTCTCCTCCCAGGTCGCCGACGACGTCCGCGCCTGCCTCGGCAAGGTGGTGTTCGAGACGGTGATCCCGCGCAACGTCCGGCTGTCGGAAGCGCCGAGCCACGGCATCCCGGCGCTCATCTACGACCATCGCTGCCCCGGCTCCGAAGCCTATATCGCTCTGGCCCGGGAGCTGATCGGCCGCCTGCCCAAGGCGGCGGCGGCGGCATGAGCGGCGATACGCCAGCCCGCAAGCGCCCCTCCGGCCTCGGCCGCGGACTGTCGTCCCTGCTCGGCGAGGTGGCGCAGGAGGCGCCGGTCTCGGGCGGAACCGCTCCGGCCCGGGGCGGGATCCAGATGATGCCGATCTCGTCGATCGAGCCGCACCTCGACCAGCCGCGCCGCCATTTCGACGAAGAGGCGCTGGAGGAGCTTGCCGCGTCGATCAAGGCCCGAGGCCTGATCCAGCCGATCGTCGTTAGGCCGCACGGCCACCGCTACCAGATCGTCGCCGGCGAGCGGCGCTGGCGGGCGGCGCAGCGGGCTCGGCTTCACGAAATCCCGGTCATCGTTCGCGATTTCGACGACGCGGAGACGCTCGAAGTCGCCTTGCTCGAGAATATCCAGCGCCGCGACCTGAACGCGATCGAGGAGGCGGAGGGCTACAGGCGGCTGATCGCCGATTACGGCCACACCCAGGAAGCGCTCGCCAGGCTCGTCCACAAGAGCCGAAGCCATATCGCTAACCTGCTGAGATTGCTCGATCTTCCCGAAAGCGTCCGGCAACTTGTGGAGACCGGGCAGCTCAGTATGGGCCACGCCCGGGCGCTGATCGGAGCAGGCGACCCGGAGGCGCTGGCTCGCGAGATCGTCGAGCGCGGCCTTTCGGTGCGCGAGGCCGAGAAGCTCGCCCGCTTCGGCAAGCCCGGCCGCGAGCGCCAGGGCCGCCTCGAGATCAAGGGCGCCGGCGCCGACATCGAGGCGCTCGAGCGGCAGCTCGGCGACATGCTCGGCCTCAAGGTCAGGATCACCCACAAGCCCGACGGCGGCTCCGTCTCGCTCAACTACTCCACCCTCGACCAGCTCGACATGATCTGCCAACGCCTCTCGGGCGAGAAGATCTAGACTTTGTCCTGCCGAAGCAGGATCGTCACCCCGGACTTGATCCGGGGTCCACCTTTTTCTCAATCCCGGTGGAGGAAGAAGGTGGATGCCGGATCAAGTCCGGCATGACGAATGCCTCGCTTCCATCACAATAGGACA
>DATHBY010000112.1:0-1582 GCA_035295885.1 Allosphingosinicella sp. | reverse complement strand
GGATCGACGATCTCGTCCTCACCACCCACCGCGAGAGCCTGGCCAGGAATTCGCCGGCGATCCGGCTGCTCTCGCCGGCGGGAAGCCCCGGCGCCTATTTCGCCAGCTTCGGCTGGGCCGGGGACCCGCAGCGCGTTCCGGGGCCGGAGACGGTCTGGACCCCGAGCGCAACCCGCCTCGCCCCCGGCAGCCCGGTCACTCTGAGCTGGGACAACGGCCAGGGCCAGCTCTTCCAGATCCAGCTGGCGGTCGATGACGGCTATCTCTTCTCGGTCAGCCAGAAGGTCGCCAATCGCGGTGCCGGCGACGTCGCCTTGCGCCCCTATTCCGTGCTCAGCCGGATCGGAGCGTCGAAGGACCCGGATCCGTGGACGGCCCATGCCGGGCCGATGGGCGTGTTCAACGGAGCCGCCGATTACGACAACGATTACAGCACGGTGGCGGAGACCGGCGAGCGCCGCTTCAACAGCCGCGGCGGCTGGATAGGCTTCACCGACACCTTCTGGCTGGCGGCGGTCATCCCCAACCAGGCGAGCTCGGTCGACGCCGCCTTCCGCCACAACCGCGCCAGCGACGCCTATCAGGCCGAAGCGATCACCGAGCCTTCGATCGTGCCGCGCGGCAAGGTGATGGATTACAGCTCGCACCTGTTCGCTGGAGCCAAGGAGATCCAGCTCCTCGACCGCTATACCGAGCAGCTAGGCACACCGCTCGAGCAGGCGATCGACTGGGGCTGGTTCGAATGGTTCATGAAGCCGATCTTCTCGCTCCTGAACTGGCTCTTCGACCAGATCGGCAATTTCGGCGTGGCGATCATCTGCCTCACCCTGATCGTCAGGACCTTGATGTTTCCGATCGCCCAGAAGCAGTTCAAGTCGATGGCGGCGATGCGGGTCCTCCAGCCGAAGATGAAGGCCCTCCAGGAGCGCCACAAGGACGACAAGCCGCGCCTCCAGCAGGAGATGCTCAAGCTCTACCAGGAGGAGAAGGTCAACCCGATGGCGGGCTGCCTGCCGATCCTGATCCAGATCCCGATCTTCTACGCCCTCTACAAGGTGCTGATGGTGTCGGTGGAGATGCGCCACAAGCCGTTCGCCCTTTGGATCCGGGACCTGTCGGCGCCGGATCCGCTGACTCCGGTCAATCTGTTCGGCTATCTGCCATTCCAGCCGCCTTATTTCCTGGCGCTGGGCGTGCTTCCGATCCTGCTCGGGATCACGATGTGGCTTCAGTTCAAGCTGAACCCGCCGGCGACCGACCCGATCCAGAAGCAGATGTTCGCGATCATGCCCTGGGTGCTGATGTTCGTGATGGCGCCGTTCGCGGCGGGCCTGCAGCTCTACTGGACCGTCAACAACATCCTCACCATTCTCCAGCAGAAATGGCTGTACAGCCGCTATCCGGGAATGAAGGCGGCGCCGGAAGCGCCCGCGCCGGCGAAGTGAGCGAAGCCCAGGCGGACCTCGACGAGACGGCCCGGAAGCTCTTTTCCGGGCCGGTCGCATTCCTGAAGTCGGCGCCGGGGCTGAAGTTCCTGCCCGATCCCGGAGTGCCGGAGGTGGCGTTCGCCGGCCGCTCCAAC
>DATHBY010000111.1:0-3225 GCA_035295885.1 Allosphingosinicella sp. | reverse complement strand
ACTTGATCCGGGGTCCACCTTTTTCTCAATCCCGGTGGAGGAAGAAGGTGGATGCCGGATCAAGTCCGGCATGACGAATGCCTCGCTTCCATCACAACAGGACAAAGTCCAAAGCCCCTCTCCCGTCCTTCGCGGTAGAGGGCCTTAGGCCTCGCTCTCCTTGCCCAGCCCCACCTTGCGCTTGACCGCGCGCATCGCCTTCCTGACGATGCCGCCCTCCTCGGCCTCCTGCTCGAATTCCTGGGCCGCCTCGATCGAGTCGAAGAAGGCCTCGACGCTCGCCGGCGCTTCGCCGCCCAGCGCCGAGGTGAAGAAGAAACCGAGGCGGCGGTAGCTTTCGAACTGGGATTCGGAGAAGAACTGGTCGGCGGTGGATTCGTGCGGGAAGGTCTTGCTCACCTCGGCATAGGAGCGGACGTCGACCGGCAGCTCCCCGAAATAGCTGGGCTTGATGTAGAGCAGCCGCCCAGTCCGCCGCTTGCGCGCCTCGGGATCCTCCGGTTCCGGGCCGGTGTAGCGGCTCTCCGGATATTCGATCGTGCCCAGGGCGAAGGCGCGCTGCCTCGGGCGCTCCTCGCCTCGCCTGGAAATCTCCAGGGCGTCGAAGCTGATGTCGACGTCGAAGTCGATCTTCACCTTGCGGACGGCGCCGCCGAGATCGCTGAACGCGCATTCGGGGTCGGCGCCCGCGTCGCTGACGACGATGTAGCGGCAGCGGCGGCGGACCATTTCGTAGAGCCCCAGATTCTCGAAATGGCCGCCGTCCGAGAGGTAGATGTCGCGGCCGCGGTCGTGGGTCGCTCCGCCGAGCTCGCGCAGGATCGCGACCAGAGAGTTGCTCGGCCCGGAGGCACGGATCGCGTCGCCCATTTTCTCCCCCTGGGCGGGGTTGGGCAGCCAGGCGCCGAGGCGTACGTTGAACAGGGTCATCAGAAGCGCCGTCGCCGGGGACGTGTGATAGCCCATGTTGGGGCTGGCGGCCGCGCCCGAGATCGACACCGCGGTGGCGAGGCTGATGCCGCATCCTTCCATGGCGAGATCGGGTTCGTTGCCGCCGTACACGTTCGAGGCGACGTAGGCGCCGGGCGGATCGTTGAGATCGACCGCGGCGCCTTCGGGCGGCCATTCCGGCGGCTTCAGCATGCCGCTGCCGCTGTAGCGGGGGGTGAAGACGAAAGGCTCGGCCTTGCGTTCCTGCCAGGCGAGCTTCTCGCTCGCGGTGACGTTGAGGGCGACGTTGATCACCGGGTAGAGGGTCAGGCGGCCGCCCGCGCTGGCGGCGAGCTTGTGCATGCGCATATTGTCAGCCGCGTCGAACCCGGTGAACGGGTCCGGATTCCGCTTCAGGCGGGCACCGCCGAGAAAGGCGCGGGCAAGGCGGTTGCGGTAGAGGCCGTTCAGCGAGAACCGGTTCACCTGGATCCGGCGGCTAAGGAAGAGCAGGGTCAGGAGCAGGCCGGCGAGGATGACGAAGTGGGCGACGACCTGCGGCTCGACCCACGGGGGCAGCCGGGGGTTCCCGATGCCCCTGGCGATCCAAATTGCGCTGTTCTGCTCGATCCGGCCCAGGATCAGGAACAGCATGAGGATGAACAGGCCGGTCCCGATCGCGATCAGGCCCTGCATCGGGATATATTTGAGGACGAAGCCGCTGATGCCCTGAACGGTGCTGGTGCTGTTGCCGCTCTTGGCGCTCTTGCCGCCCGCCACCGCCACGAAACCGCTGACCAGCGCGATCATGCCCGAGAGGGACATGTCGTAGCCCGGTATGTAGCGGCGCAGCGCCCAGTCGAGGATGAGGACCGCGAAGCCGACCATTCCCCACAGCAGCATCGGCTTGATCTTCACCGCTGAAAGCCGCGCCAGCCATTCCCGGTCCGCGTCCGGCCGCACCGTCGCGCCCGTGGCGTTGCGGAAGCCTGCGAAGACGATGGCGATGAGCAGCTGGGTCGCCATCAGCCATAGCGGCCCGAGCACCGTGAGCAGGGCGATCGGGGAAAGGGCACGCTGCTTCTCGTGCCAGTGGGTCACCGCGGCCAGATCCCTCGGGAGGGCGGCATCGAGCTTGGCCCCGCTGGCGAGGATCGAGTGGATCTCTGCGCCGAGCCAACGGTCGAAGAGCGCGGCGCCGAACAAGGTGACGACGGCGGCGATGGTGAGGGCGCCGATCCAGAGCGGCAGGTCGTTGGCGAAGGTCTGGCGATAGCCGTTGAGCGGGTGCCACTGATCCGGCGTCTCCGGCCCCGGCAGGGTCAGCCCCGACGCGATCAGGCCGAGGATGGAAGCGACGAGCGAGGTGAGCGCCAGCGCGAGGCCCGGGATGACGAGAAAAGGTTCCTTCGAGAACAGGTCGATGCCGATGCTGAGCGTGCCGGCAATCGCCCAGCCGACCAGCGGCAGGACGATTCGTAGGGTCAGCCAGCCGTCCGCCCGGCTGGGCTTGACGGTCGTTGCCGCGCGGTAGCTCGGCAGCTCCCGGGCGACGTGCCACGCCGCGGCCCAGGCGAAGATGGCGCTGACGAGGAGCGGAGCGACCGGCAGTTCGGGGACGAGGCTCGTCCGGTAGGGAAGCGACATGACGCTGGCCGCGAACAGGTTCGGGAACACGGTCACGAACATCAGCAGCGGCGCGAAGAGCAGCCAGTTGAGCGCGATGTTGCGCCCCGAGATGGAGAGGGCGGTCCAGGTGTCGTTGGAGCCGACCCCCACGCGGGGCGTGATGAAGTTGCTGTTCTCGCGCAGGGCCGAGACCTCCGCCGGCTCCTTGACCCCGCCGAGCTTGACCATGACCGCCTCGGCCCCGCCGGGCTCCTCGTGGATCCAGCGCTGAAGCCAGCTGCCGATATAGCCGCCGCCCGAGACGGTTGAGAGATAGTGAAAATGGGTGAGCAGGCGCTTGGCGCTCAGCGCCTGGAGGACTCCGAGCGCGAAGGCGGCGCTTCGAATGCCGCCGCCGGAGAGGCAGAGCGCCGACTGTCCCTGGGCGAAGGCGCGGCTCCGGTAGCCGGCCTCGTCGGCGGGGGCGTGAGGGTCGTCCGGCCAGAAGCCTGAATATTCGTCGAGCAGCACGCGTTCGGTGCCGACGACTGAGACCTTGCCCGAGATGTCGGGGTCGCACGGTTGCTGTGTCGCCAATGTCCCCACGTCCGCCCCCTCCGTCGCGGCCCCCCCAAGGCCGAGTCGTTCAATCCGCAACGGAGCATAGTCGGCGCCCCGGGGCAATGA
>DATHBY010000110.1:0-1737 GCA_035295885.1 Allosphingosinicella sp. | reverse complement strand
TCGATCTGGGGGAAATCCTTGACCAGCGCCGCCTTGGTGGCGAACGGCGCCATCTGCAGCTTGCCCTCCTCGCCGGTGCCCGGATCGCGGAACCAGTTCTGCACCTGGTAGATCCGCTCCGAATTGGGAAGCCATTTGTCGTAGCTCATCTCGTAGCGCACGAAGAGCAGGATGAGCAGGCAGGCGGCCATGCCGATGGCGAGGCCGAAGATGTTGATGAAGGCGTAGGTCTTGTTCTTCGCCAGCGCCCTGAGGCCGACCGTCAGATAGTTGCGCAGCATGGCCAGGTTCCTATTCGTAGCGAAGCGCGTGCACGGGGTTGAGTCGGGCGACGCGCAGCGCGTGGCCGGCGACGGTGCCGATCGCGATCGCCAGCGCGAGCAGGCCGGCGAGGACGAACGGACCCGGAGTGAGGGCGATTCGAACGTCGAAGCCGTTCAGCCAGTCGCGCATCGCCCACCAGGCGACCGGCCAGGCCACCATGTTGGCGATGATCACGGGTTTGGAGAATTGCCAGGCGAGCAGCCGGACGATGTCCCGCACCCTGGCTCCGAGCACCTTCCTGATGCCGATCTCCTTTGTCCGACGTTCGGTGGTGAAAGAGGCGAGGCTGTAGAGGCCGAGGCAGGCGATCAGCACGGCCAGCCCGGAGAAGGCGGCGAAGAGCAGCCCGCGGCCGCGTTCGGCCGCATAGAGTTCGGCGATCAGATCTTCGGCGAAGCGGCCCTGGAATGGGATTTCTGGCTCGAAGCGCCGCCACACGCCCGCGAGCCCCTCCATCACCTCCCGCGGCCTCGCCTCGGCGTAGCGGACGAGCACCTGATGGGTTCGGTCGGGCTCGTAGGCGTAGACGAGGGGCTCGATCGCGTCGCGAGCGGTGCGGATTCGCGTATCTTCGACCACCCCTACGACGGTCGAGGGGACGAGATCGCCGGTGCCCATGGAAATCCTGATCGTCTTTCCCACCGCCCGGCCCGGGTCCGCGAAGCCGAGCAAGGCGGCCGCGTTCCGGTTGATGACGACGTTGAGTCCGCGATCCGCCGCTTCACGCACCGCCGCCTCGCGCGGCTTGTCCTCGGCCGTCGGGATCATCCGGTCCCGCGCGTGCTCCTCGGTGAGCAGGCGGCCGGCGAGGGGCCGCATGTCGAGGGTTCGGAAGAAGCCGGGGTCGACTGCATAGACGCCCATCGACAGCCCTGTCGGGGCACCCGGGAAACGGACGGCCTGGATGCTCTTGTTGGTGGCGGCAAGGCCGAGGCTCGTGCGTCCGACCGCGACGACTCCCGGGACGGCCAGCATCTCGCGGCGGGCCGCTTCGAACTCGGTCGAATCGCCGGCGAAGCGCCAGGCGGAATCGATCTGGATGAGACCGTCGCGGCGGAAGCCGGGATCGACGGTCTCGACGTAGCGTGTCTGCCAGTAAATCACCGCCGTACAGGCGACGAGACCGATGGCGATCGCGAACTGGAGAACGACGAGGGCGGCCCGCAGCCCGCCGCTTCCGGGGGCCTCGCCGGCGCCGACGTTCGCCCGAAGCACCGCGGCGGGCTGGAAGCGGCTGAGATAGAGAGCCGGATAGAGGCCGCCGAGCAGCCCGGCGGTGAGGAGCAGCGCGAGCGCCGGCGCCAGCATGCCGCCCTCCCCGAAATATTCGATCCGAAGGTCGGCGCCGATCCGCGCACCGATCCACGGCACGGCCAGCTCGACCGCGGCGAGCGCGAATAGAGTCGCGATGCC
>DATHBY010000109.1:0-2576 GCA_035295885.1 Allosphingosinicella sp. | reverse complement strand
TTGAACGGCCCCTCGACCGGGACGCCGATATAGCCCGCCTGCTTCTCGCTGAGCTTGGTGAGCTTGACCCCCAGCTTCTCGAGGTGGAGCGCGGCAACCTTCTCATCGAGGTGCTTGGGGAGCACATAGACTTCGTTCTTGTACGTCTCGGCCTTGGTCCAGAGCTCGATCTGCGCCAG
This sequence comes from Allosphingosinicella sp., assembly GCA_035295885.1. Lineage (GTDB taxonomy): Bacteria > Pseudomonadota > Alphaproteobacteria > Sphingomonadales > Sphingomonadaceae > Allosphingosinicella. The sequence continues at coordinate 2,397 of DATHBY010000109.1, read as the reverse complement.
CGTCTGATTGGTGAAGCTCGCCGACATGACGAAGCTCGGATGGCCGGTCGCGTTGCCGAGATTCACGAGACGGCCCTTCGAGAGGACGATGATCTTCTTGCCGTCCGGGAACTCGACCTCGTCGACCTGCGGCTTGATCTCGGTCCACTTCATGTTCTGGAGGGCGCCGATCTGGATCTCGCTGTCGAAATGGCCGATGTTGCAGACGATCGCCATGTTCTTCATCGCCCGCATGTGGTCGAGCGTGATGACGTCGGCATTGCCGGTGGCGGTGACGAAGATGTCGGCGCGCGGAGCGGCCTCCTCCATCGTCACGACCTCATAGCCCTCCATCGCCGCCTGAAGCGCGCAAATGGGATCGATCTCGGTGACGATGACCCGGGCGCCGCCGTTGCGCAGCGACGCCGCCGAGCCTTTGCCGACGTCGCCGAAGCCGGCGACGCAGGCGACCTTGCCGGCGAGCATCACGTCGGTGCCGCGGCGGATGGCGTCGACCAGCGATTCCTTGCAGCCGTAGAGATTGTCGAACTTCGACTTGGTAACGCTGTCGTTGACGTTGATCGCCGGGAAGGGAAGCTTGCCCTGCTTGCTGAGCTCATAGAGGCGGTGGACGCCCGTCGTGGTCTCCTCGGAGACGCCCTTGATCGCCTGCACCGTCTTCGTCAGGAAGCCGGGCGACTTTGCGATGACCCGGCGGACGGTGGCCTGGAAGACCTCCTCCTCCTCGTTGGTCGGCGCCGGGAATTCCTCGCCTGCCTCGATTCGAGCGCCCCAGAGCGCGAACATGGTGGCGTCGCCGCCGTCGTCGAGGATCATGTTGCAGGTTTCGCCATTGCCCCAGTCGAAGATCTTTTCGACATAATCCCAATATTCCTCGAGCGTCTCGCCCTTGACGGCGAAGACCGGAACGCCGGAGGCAGCGATGGCGGCGGCGGCATGGTCCTGGGTCGAGAAGATGTTGCACGAGGCCCAGCGGACCCGGGCGCCGAGCGCGGTCAGGGTCTCGATGAGGACGGCGGTCTGGATGGTCATATGGAGCGAGCCGGTGATGCGGGCGCCGGTCAGCGGCTTGGACTGGCCGAACTCCTCGCGGAGCGCCATCAGGCCCGGCATCTCGGTCTCGGCGATCTCGATTTCCTTGCGGCCGTAGTCGGCGAGGCCGATGTCGCGGATCACATAATCGTCAAAACGGGTCTGGGCCTGGGTCGCCACTACGGTCTCCTGTCGCAAAGAAAAGACCGCCTGCACGAGGGGGCGGTCGCGGCGTGGCTCTAGCCGGAACCGGCCCCTAATGCAAATATAAAGATATCTTTATATGTGGCGTTTAGACCGTCATTGCGAGCGAAGCGAAGCAATCCGGCGACGCAGACGTCGAAGGCTGGATTGCTTCGTCGCTGCGCTCCTCGCAATGACGGGAGACCGGCCCCTGACCCGTCGCGATGGCTTACGCCGTGCCGAAGTCCGCGGTCAGCATCCGCGTGTCGATCCCGGCGCTTCGAAAGGCGGCGCACCAGCGGTTGTCGACGTCGCAGTCGTAGAGGAGCTCGTCGCTGCCGGGCGTGGCGAACCAGCCGTTGCCGCGCAGCTCCTCCTCCAGCTGCCCCGCTCCCCATCCCGCATAGCCTAAAGCCGCGAGCCAGCGGGTGGGCCCGCGGCCCTCGGCGATGGCGCGAAGGATGTCGAGGGTGGCGGTGAGCGCCCAGCGGCCCGCGACCTCGACCGACTCCTGGCCGCCCCAGTCCGTCGAGTGGAGGATGAAGCCGCGCTGCGGCTGGACCGGGCCGCCGGCGTGGATCGGCACGTCGGGGGCGACTCCCGGCTCTATCTCGAGCTGGCCGAGCAATTCGTGGAAGCTGATCCGAGGCACGATTCGGCCGAGGCCGATGCCGAGGGCGCCATTCTCGTCATGGACGCACATGGCGATCACCGCCTTCTCGAAGCGCGGGTCGCCGATGCCTGGCATGGCCAGGAGGAGCTGACCCGAAAGGAAAGGCGGCTGATCCATCGCCACAAACTATAGGCGGAGCGCGGGGCCGCTGCTAGGGCGGCCCGGTTCTTCCAGACGAAGCGAAAGGAACCCGAGATGAGCATCAGCGTGGGCGAACGCCTCCCCAGGGCCAATCTGGTCAAAGCGGACGCCGAGGGGCCGCAGCCGATCGACAGCGAGGAGTTCTTCCGCGGCCGCCGCATCGCCCTGTTCTCCGTCCCCGGCGCCTTCACCCCGACCTGCTCCGCGCGGCACCTGCCCGGCTTCGTCGAGCGGGCCGACGAGCTGAGATCGAAAGGCGTGGACGAGGTCGCCTGCGTCGCCGTCAACGACGCCTTCGTGCTCCAGGCCTGGGCCGAGCAGGCCGGAGCGGCCGGCAAGGTGACGATGCTGGCCGACGGCAATGGCGA
>DATHBY010000108.1:0-2663 GCA_035295885.1 Allosphingosinicella sp. | reverse complement strand
AATAATGGGCGAGGATGACGGCGTTGCGCTCCTTGCGCAGCCGGTCGATCTCAACGGCGAGGTCGAGCCCCCTGAGGCTCATGTTGGGCGCGTTCATGCTGCCACTCCCGGTAGGGGGGACGCAGCCCTCGGCCGGCCGTCGCCCATATTGCCAAGTTCAGCTCTCGTGCCCCGACCGTGGTCTCGAAAGGCGCGGAGTGGATGAGTGGGAGATAGGGGTGAAGGGGAGGATTTTCAACAATCCCGTGCTCACCGCTCCCCCTGGCGCCGCGCAGCACGTGGTCAATGAAGCTTCAGCCGGCGAGCGTCCATGTCTCCCCCTCTTCCCGGACGAGGCGGCGGCGCTCGAGGTCGACGAGATGGGCGAGGACCGAGCGACCGGCGGCGGGAAAGAGCCGCGGGTCGATGCCCGCGTACATCTCGGCCACCATCGCCGGAATCCGGCCCTCGCCGCGCTCGAGATGGCCGAGGATCTGGCGCTCGCGCATCCGGCGGTGCCCGATCAGCCGGCGGACGTGGCCGTGCGGGTCCTCCACCGCCGGGCCGTGCGCGGGGTAATAGACACGGTCGCCGCGGGCGAGCAGCAGGTCGAGGCTGGCCATGTAATCGGCCATGTCGCCGTCCGGCGGAGCCACCACGGTGGTCGACCAGCCCATGACGTGGTCGCCGGTGAACAGGGCGCGCTCCTCCTCGAGCGCCAGGCACAAATGATTGGACGTATGCCCCGGAGTGGCCAATGCCTCGAGGGTCCAGCCGCCGCCGCCGAGCCGCTCGCCGTCGCCGAGGATCCGGTCCGGACGGTAGGCGGAGTCGAACGATTCATCGGCGCGGGGCCCTGAATCGTCGAGGCTGAGGGGGGCGCAGCCGACGATCGGAGCGCCGGTGGCCGCCTTGAGCGGCCGGCTGGCCGGACTGTGGTCGCGGTGGGTGTGAGTGCAGATGATGGCGGCGACCCGCTCGCCCCCGAGCGCCGCCACCAGAGCGCCCACATGGCCGGACAGATCGGGGCCGGGATCGACGACCGCGACGTCGCCCTCGCCGATTATGTAGGTCTGGGTGCCGGTATAGGTGAAGGGGGAGGGGTTGGGCGCCAGCAGCCGCCGAACCCGCGGGGAGATGCGCTCGATCCTGCCGGTGTCCCGCTCGTCCATCCCAGCCATGTGGCACCGGCGGCCGGCAAAGCAAAGGGGGCGGCCGCCCTCGCCTCAGCCCGCGGCGGGCTTCGGCTCGACGACGAGCCGGTAGGCCGCTTCACCGCGCAGATATTTCCGGGCCGCGCGCTGGAGATCGGCCGGAGTCACCGCCCGAAGCGCCTGCTCCTGGCTTCGGATGATGTCGAGCCGCCGCGGGTCCCAGGTAGCGCCGCCGAGGCGGCCGGCCCAATATTCGTTGCCGGCGCGCTCCTTGGCCAGCGCCTCCAGCAGCGGAGTCGCCGCCCGGCTCAGCTCGTCCGCCGTCACCGGCGCCCGTTTCAGCTCTTCGGCCACCTCCTCGATCGCCTTCAGAAGCGCCGGCAGCTGCGACGGGTTCACTTCCGCGCCCATGGCGAGAAGGCCGAACTCGTCGAACAGCTCCGAACTCTCCTGGAGGACGAAGGGGGAGTAGGTCGCGCCCAGCTCCTCGCGCAGCTTGTCGATCGCTCGAAGCTGGACGACGGCCCGGAGCACCTGCAGAGCGCGCGCCTCGGCCGGATTGTCGTGGTAATCGTCGGTGGGCCAGGCGACGAGGCCCAGGCCGACGTCGGCTCGGCCGCTATGCTGCAGGCGCTGCGGCTCGCCGCCTCCCTTCGTGAACCGCACCCGGTCGAGGCCCGGGAGCTTCGTGGCTGCCGCCCGGCGAGCCGGCAGGGCCCCGAACGTCGCCGCCGCCCGAGCGATCGCCTGGTCGACCGTCACGTCCCCGACGATCACCAGCTCGAGCGGCGCATCGGCCAGTTCGCGGTTGAGCGCGTCGCGCACCGGCTCGAGCCGGGCGGCGGCAAGCTCCTCGGGCGTGGGGAACCCCCAGCGTCCGTCGCCGGAGCGGATCAGGCGGGGGAACTGGGTCAGCGCCAGGTTGACCGGAGTCGTTCCGACAACATTGTAGATGTTCTGCACCTCAGCCTTCTTCCGGGCGAAGGCCTCCGGCCGCCAGCCGGGCCGGGTGACATAGGCCGCCAGCACCTGCAGCTGGGTGGCAAGATCCTCCGGCCGGGTCGCGCCCGAGAGGGAAAAGGCATTGTCGGCAAGGCCGAAGCCCGCCCCGTACACCTTGCCCACCAGCGCCTGCTTCATCTCCTCCTCGCTGAGCCCCTGGACTCCGCCGCCGACGAAGGCGCCCTGGGTGACGGGAAGAGTGACGAGGTCCTTCGCAAGCGCAAGCCGCCCGCCGGCGACCCGGGCGCCGACCAGCACCTGGTTCTCGCGGAACTTGGTCGGTTTGACGAGCAGGCTCACCCCGTTCGCGAAACGCACCCTGGTCACTCCGAGATCGGCGATCTCCGTACGCTCGGCAACTTTGCCGGCCGGGCCGAAGCTCCGGTAGGGCCAGGCCTTGGCCGCGACCGCGACCGGAGCCTCGATCGGGCTCTTCAGCGCCGCATTGTAGGCCGCGGCCATAGCCTGGTCGCCGCCGCGTATCGGTTCGGGGCTGGTGGCGTAGAGCAGCGGACCGGAACCGGCGAA
>DATHBY010000107.1:0-5096 GCA_035295885.1 Allosphingosinicella sp. | reverse complement strand
CTTGATCCGGCATCCACCTTCTTCCTCCACCGGGATTGAGAAAAAGGTGGACCCCGGATCAAGTCCGGGGTGACGATTCTGCTTCGGCAGGACAAAGGCTAGTCGAAGATTTCCTCCAGCCACGACTTCTTGCGCTTGTGGTGGCGGTAGCGGGGGTCGTGGCCGCGCGGGTCGTGGCGGGGGTCGTAGCCGGCCTGCGGCGGGTAGGGGGGCTGCGGCGGGTAGGGGGCCTGGGGCGGGATCGGGGCCCGGGGCGGCTGCGGGGCCTGGGGCGCCATGTCGGCGGCGGCGCGCTCGATGATCTTGTCGAGCTCGCCCCGGTCGAGCCAGATTCCCCGGCAGGTGGGGCAATAATCGATCTCTATGCCCTGGCGCTCGCTCATCACCAAAGGGACGGAGCAATGGGGGCAGGACATGGGGGTGGGCATTTCAGTCTCCCTCGAGGGCGGATCGGTTGCGGGAGAGATAGGGCGTCGCGAGGGATTGGCAATTGCGACCGGGCCGCCCGGGAGCAGCGCGACGATTGCGACTCGGCCCCAGCTCCGGCCGGGCTTCAGGGCCCATAAGATCGCCTGAAAAATATTCTTCCGCGCACAGAAACAGGATTTCCAAATCCTATTTTCGCGCCGCCTGCTTGGCGGAAATCCGCCGCGGATCGCGCGCGAAAACAGGATTTGCCGGAGGGGTTGTTTTGGCTTGACAGCGTCACGCTGCTTGTGTACAAAACAGGAACGATGGAGAAGTGTAGCTGTCCTTCGACAGGCTCAGGATGAGCGGGTCCTTCGACAGGCTCAGGCCTAAGCTTTTTTCCGGGCGATCCGTGCGAACTCATTTTTGGAACGCGACGACGCGACGACGCGACGATTCCGCAAAGCGGACAGACGCCTCACTATTCCGAACAACTCCCGCTTCCATCAGCTCTGTGTGGGGAGGAGCGCTTCGCGCCCGTTGCGTCGTTGCGTTGAAAAATCGACTGGCACGGTGGCGGCGGGTTTGATCCTGAAACGCGGTCGGGGTGACGGCCGTAGCGGGTTCTCATAGGGCCGTGTTCATGGATCCCGGATCAAGTCCGGGATGACGAATTTTGGTGGAGCCGGTGCGGGGATGCGCCGGCTTTTTTGTTTTACCGTGGAGGGGATGATGGCTGACGATAAAGACGTGCTTCGACAGGCTCAGCATGATCGGGACGAGGATCCGATCCTAACCGGGCGGAACGGGAAGCTGCAGCGGCGCAGGCGGAAGCGGCGGAAGCTGTTCGGGAAGACGGCGAAGGCGGCGTTCCTGGAGAGCTTTGCCTGCACGGCCAATGCGGCGGCTTCGGCCGACGCGATCGGATTTAGCGTGGGAGCCGTGTTCACGCACCGGCGGACCGATCCGGTGTTCCGGGATCAATATTGGGAGACGCTCGAGCAGGCGCTCGGCAAGCTGGTGGCGCTCCGGATCCAGCACGAGATAGAGCGGGCCGAGGGGCGGCTCGACCCCGGGATCGAGGCGCGGCTGGACGGGCCGCCGGACGCCCGGCAGATCGCGGACCTGGTCAAGCTGATGGCGGCGCTGAGGGATCTGACGCGCAACCTCGCCGGAGGGGAGCGGGCCGGCAAGGCGGCTGCGCCGCATGCGGGGCTGGACGAGGTCTGCGCGGCTCTGGCGAAAAGGCTGAAGGCGTTTCCGCCTTCCTTCGATACGGGGTTCGACAAGCTCACCCCTACTCAGGATGAGCGGGAGAAGGGCGATGAGCCGGGAGCTTGAGGCTCGGGCGCTGCTTCGGCGGGCCTGCGAGTTGCCGGAGGCGGAGCTGACGCGGTTGCTGAAGGGGCTGCCGGGGCCGGTGCGGCGGGCGATCGACGAGGGGTGGTGGGCGAAGTGGCATGAGGGGCAGGTGCCCAAGGACGACGATTGGGACGTGTGGCTGCTTCGCGGCGGGCGCGGGTTCGGCAAGACAAGGGCGGGGGCGGAGTGGGTTTGGGCGCGGGCCCGGGAGAATCCGCGGGCGCAGATCGCCCTGGTCGGGGCCAATCTCGACGATGTCGTCAAGGTGATGGTCGAGGGGCCGGGCGGACTCGTCGCGGCGGCGCGGAGCGGGGAGGCGGCGCGTTGGGTGGCGAGCCGGAGGCGGGTCGACTTCTCGAGCGGGGCGATGGCTTTCGCTTATTCGGCGGAGCGGCCGGAGAAACTGCGCGGGCCCGAGCATGACCATGCCTGGTGCGACGAGCTCGGCAAATGGGCGAATGGCGACAGGACCTGGGACAATCTCATGCTCGGGCTGCGGCGGGGGACTAGGCCCCGGACGATCGTCACGACGACTCCGCGCACGGTCGCCCTGCTTCGGCGGATCCGGGGACTGGCGGGGTTTTGCGAGACTCGGGGGCGGACTCTGGAAAACCGGCATTTGGCCGAGGCGGTCAAGGCGGGAGCCTATGCGGCTTACGGCGGGACGAGGCTCGGGCGGCAGGAGCTCGACGCGGAGATGTTCGAGGACATCGAAGGGGCGCTGTGGACGCGGGAGCTGATCGAGAAGGCGCGCATCGCGGCCCCGCGCGGAGGGTATCGGCGAGTCGTGGTCGGGGTCGATCCGCCGGTTTCGGTGGAGGGGGACGCGTGCGGGATCGTGGTGTGCGCTTTGGGGGCGGACGGGACCGGCTATGTGCTTGCCGATCACAGCGCCGGCGGGCTCAGCCCCGAGGGGTGGGCGCTCAAGGTGGCGGGGGCGGCCGAGGCGTGGCGGGCTCACAAGGTGGTGGCGGAGAAGAATAACGGCGGGCTGATGGTGGAGAGCGTGCTGAGGGGCGCGGACGTGTCGCTGCCGGTGAAGCTGGTCCATGCCGCGGACGGCAAGTCGGCCCGGGCGGAGCCGGTGGCGGCCTTGTTCGAGAGCGGGCGGGCGAAGCTTGCGGGGGCGTTTCCCGAGCTCGAGGACGAGATGTGCGCGCTGGTGCTGGGCGGCGGCTATGAGGGGAAGGGGAGCCCGGACCGGGCCGACGCGATGGTGTGGGCGATGACCGAGCTGATGCTCGGCGAGCGGCGGGCCGAGCCCCGCGTCAGGAGGCTGTGAGGGGGACAGTCTGGTGACCGCCACCGGACTGTCCCCCGGGACGCCGTCCTCACGCCGGGATCGAGCGGCCCTCCAGAAGCCAGTCGCCGACCTTTCGGCCGAAGCGGGCGATGGCGTGCATGTTGAAGAAGTGCATCGCCCCGAGCACGAGCACGGCGAGGCCGGTCTTGGTGCTTACGAACTTGATCGCCTCGGTCCAGGTCCGCGGCTCCTCGCCGAAGGCGACGGTGAGCAGGATCCAGCCGATGTTGACCAGGTAGAAGCCGACCACGAGCAGGTGGTTGGTCGAGCGGGCGAGGGCCTCGTTGTGGCCGAAGCACATGACGAGGAAGATCTCGCCGTTGCTCGACAGGGTGTGGGCCACCCAGACCGTCATCGCGATCGAGATGAGGAGATAGAGACCATAGGAAAGTTCGACCATCTTCGCCTCCTGTTTCGGGCGTTTCTGTAATTAGCGAAATATCGGGGCGAGGGTTCAGGGCGGACGGGGCATGGCGGCGGCTCCTCAGGCTTTGGGGGCGGGGCCGCCGACGAAGCGGGCGACCCTGGCTCCGAGCTTCATCAGCTTGACGAGAGTCGGGCGGGGCAGCCGGCGGACCTGGTCGGACCAGTCGGCGAGGGTGGAGATGAATTCGTGCATCCTCGAGATCCGCTCGCGGACATGGGGCGGGACGTTGCCGCGGACGTCGATCCGCTCCTTCAGCTCGGCGAGGAAGGCGATGGTCGGGTCGATCTCGCGGCGCTTGCGCTCGGCCGAGATGCGCATCAGCATCTCCCACAGATCGGTCTCGGCGGTGAAATGGTCGCGGCGGTCGCCGGCGACGTGGGTGCGGCGGACGATCCCGTAGGCCTGGAGCTCCTTGAGCCCGGTCGACACGTTGGAGCGGGCGAGCCTGAGGCTGTCGCTTATCTCCTCGGCGTGGAGGGGGCGGTCGGAGAGGTAGAGCAGGGCGTGGATCTGGGCGACCGAGCGGTTGACCCCCCAGTGAGTCCCCATCTCGCCCCAGTGGAGGACGAAGGCTTCGAACTCGGGGAAGGCGGTGATGTCCATTGGCTTCGCCTGTTTCTGTATTTTCAGAAATAGACGAAGGGATGGGGAACGTCAAGCGACCTCCGCCGCGAATAACCTTTTCGCAAGCCTTCGCTGCTACAAGGGAGCCTTGGTACGCGACCGGGGGGGCGGAGGCGGCTTGCCGCTTCCGCCTTCTTCTATTGCTCCGGCCAACCTCCTTTTTTCAAAAAATTCTTTATGGTCCGATAGTTAACGTTACGGCGCCGGAGCGTTTCGTGCGAACGAACACGGATCGAACAAGGCTGGAAGCAAGAATGGCTTAACGCGCGCTAACCTGTTCGTTCAGCCCTTCCTCAACGCCTTGGGATCATAAGCCGCACTTGCCGCCCGATGCAGGCCACGCGGAAGGCGGTCCCTCGAGTCGCGTATCCGAGGGGGGGCCGGCGCCCCTAAAGCGCCGGCCCCGACCTCGGGAGCCGCGGCAACAGTATCTTTACCAGCACCCGCTAGAGCAGTCGGTCCAACCTGACTGAGGGGGCCTGCCTTGTTCATCGACGCCGAGCTTTCCCAGATCCCGATCACCGACGGCCGCAAGGCCGAGCGGCGAATCGTCAACCTTGCCGCCGCGCTTCGCGAGAACGGCGCCAAGACCAGCAAGATCGTCGTCGTCGACATCTCGGTCGGCGGCTTCAAGGCCGAGGCGCAGGATCCGCACCAGGAAGGCGACGAGGTCTGGCTCAAGCTGGCCGGGCTCGAGCCGAGGCGGAGCCGGGTCGTCTGGGTCCGCGACAAGGTGATCGGCTGCGAGTTCGAATGGCCGCTCCACCCGCGCGAGCTCGAGATCATCGTCGCCCCGGCGCCGCGCCGGATCGTCAAGGGCGTGTTCCGCCGGATCGAGCGCTAGAGTTTGTCTTATTGTGATGGAAGCGAGGCATCGTCATGCCGGACTTGATCCGGCATCCACCTTCTTCCTCCACCGGGATTGAGAAAAAGGTGGACCCCGGATCAAGTCCGGGATGACGATTCTGCTTC
>DATHBY010000106.1:0-2863 GCA_035295885.1 Allosphingosinicella sp. | reverse complement strand
CATATTCGGCGCCCGACGAGCCGACGCTGACGAGGTTCTTGCCGACGAGCGGCGCCATGGTCGAGCTCTCGCCGGCGCGCGGATCGAGCCAGACCTTGGTCCACACCGGCTTGCCGGTGCGGGCGTCGAGAGCGACGAGATGGCCGTTCGGGCTCGAGTAGAAGACCCGCCCGCGGGCGACCGCCACTCCGCGGTTGACGTTGCCGCAGCACAGGGGAAGGTCAAGGGGGATGGCGTGGCGGTAGCGCCACAGCTCCTCGCCGGTGGCGGCGTCGAGCGCCCAGACATAGCCGTCGAAGCCGGAGAGGTACATGATTCCGTCGACGACGATCGGAGCGGCTTCGAGCGAGAAGCTCGGCGGATTGGCGATGAGGCCGATCGGCGCCGTCTGGAACACCCAGGCCGCCTTCAGGCCGGCGACGTTGCCGGCGTTTATCTGGCTGAGCGACGAGTGCCGCTGGCCGTCATAGGCGCCGTAATAAGTGAGCCAGTTCTGGGGCTCGGAGCGGGCTCGAACGAGCCGCTCGCCGGTCACCGAATCGGCCACGGGAGGAGCCTCCCGGCGCATTGCGGCGTCCATCTGGTCGAACGGGCGCTGCCGCTGGGTGACCGGCCAGTTCGGCCCCTGATGAGAGGGGTAGCAGCCGGCGGTGAGCGCGGCGAGGGCCGCGGCGGCGAGGATCCTAGTGGCGGTGCGCACGGGGCGGCCTCCTCTGTCCGGCCTGGGGCTGGCGCGGCCGGTCGAGCCGAGCCTCGGGAGGGACCTCGCCCTTGACGAAGACGAAGCCGAGCATTCCGCGATTGGCGTGGTTCGCGACCGGGCAGCCGAACCAGTACATTCCCGGCTGGTCGAGCGTGACCCGGACGATTCCGCGGGTGGCGGCGGGCAGCTCCATCACCTGGCGCTCGCCGTTGCTCGGAGCGAAGATGGCGTGGGGCCTCTGGTCCTCGTTGGTGATGTCGAGCTCGAGCGTTCCGCCGCGCGGCATGATGATGATCGCCGGGTACCAGAGATATTCGTCCTTCGGCACCCGGATCTTGTCGCGCATGACTCCGTCGTCGCCGACGCTGACCCGCGAAGCTCCGCCGGTCGCGAACAGCCGACCGATCAGGGCCTCATTCGGCTCGTCGAGCTTGGGAAGCTCGTTCAGAAGCGCCGCCATTTCGGGGTCGACCTGGGCGAGCACGTTCGGGCGCAGCAGCCCGGCATATTCGCAGCCGGCCAGTGCCAGGGCCAGGCCGGCCAGGCCCGCGGCGGCTGCAAGGTGGCGTCTGGCCATCCCGTCGTCCTCCAGTCGAGCGCCCCCGCTCTGCATTCAGACTCAAGCGGCTCTAGATCGCGCCGCGGCCGTCAAGAATAACATTTGTTATTGGGGTAGTTTGTTGCGACGGGCGAGGTCCGGGGCCCAAGGTGACGACCGGAGAAGGCATGGGCGTTTTTGCAGACAAGGTGGCGCGGCGGATGCCGCTATCAGCGGACGAGGTGGCTTTCCTCGACAGCCTCGAGGCCAATCCCCGCCGCTATGCGCGCCAGCAGCAGGTCGTCCGCGCGGGAGACGCGGCAAGCGACGCCTTCGTTCTGCTCACCGGCTGGGTGATGAGCTATTCGCGTTTCCCGGACGGCTCCTACCAGGTCCGCCGGCTGCACTTCCCCGGCGATCTGATCGCCATGCCGAGCGTGCCCATGCGGCGTCACGCGGAGGATGCGGAGACGCTCTCCGACGCGGTGATCGCGCCATTCCCCAAGCGGCGGCTTGCCGAGCTCTTCGAATATCCGCGCCTCGCCGCCGTGATGTACATGTTCGCTCAGGCGGAACGGATCACTTCGGGGGACCGTCTCGCTTCGGTCGGACGAAGCCCGGCCAAAGCGCGGGTCGCCTTCCTGCTGGTCGACATCCTGGAGAGGCTTCGGGCCGCGGACGAGGCCGCGACCGACTCGTTCCACATGCACCTCACTCGCGAGCAGGTGGGCCAGGTCACCGGAATGACGGGAGTCCACGCCAGCCGCACCTGGAGCGAGCTTGTCGCCTGCGGACTTATTTCAAACGAGGGTCCGCTGGTGACGATCCGCGACGAGGCGGCGCTTCGCGCGCTTTCGGGCTATCGCCATTGGGACGGCGGTTTCGACCTCGAGTGGCTTGGAGCCGTGAGATCGGCGAAGCCTGCAGCAGGGGCCGCGATCGGCTTGGAAAGCGTCCGCCGCCCAACCGCTAGACTTTGTCCTGACGAAGCAGAATCGTCACCCCGGACTTGATCCGGGGTCCACCTTTTTCTCAATCCCGGTGGAGAAAGAAGGTGGATGCCGGATCAAGTCCGGCATGACAATGCCTCGCTTCCATCACAATAGGACAAACTCTAGTTGAAGACCGCGATCAGCCGGACTTTCTGTCCCACGGTCGTGGGCGCCCCCAGGTGGATCGGCAAGGACGGGTAGGAGCGGTGGGCGAGCTGGTACAGCCTGTCGACGGCGGGCAGAGGGGGGCCTGCCGCCGATTCGAAGACCACGCTGAACGCCTCGGAACGGCCGAGCGTCGCCGGGCGCGGGCCGGAGCTCGGGAAGGCGTTGACGGCGACGACCCGGAGGCCGTGCGAGCCGTTCTGAGTGTCCAGGCTGAACGTCTCTCCGACGACGGCGCTCCACTCGGAGAGGCCCGCCGCCTTCAGGGACAGGAAGGTCCGGTCCCACCAGGATTCCCGCCGCCCGGCGGTGCCGCCGGCCAGGCGAAGGCTGAGGATCGGAGCCGCCGCAGCCGCGGCTCCTACGGCTCCGGCGCCGAGACCGGCAAGCAGCATTCGGCGGCTTGGAAAAGCGGAATCCCGCGACATCAGACGTATCCCCCAACCACCGCTGATGCCCGCCCCC
>DATHBY010000105.1:0-14647 GCA_035295885.1 Allosphingosinicella sp. | reverse complement strand
ATTGTGATGGAAGCGAGGCATTCGTCATGCCGGACTTGATCCGGCATCCACCTTCTTCCTCCACCGGGATTGAGAAAAAGGTGGACCCCGGATCAAGTCCGGGGTGACGATTCTGCTTCGGCAGGACAAAGTCTAGGCGTCGTAATCCACCTCGAGCCCTTCCCCCTTGGGGACCGACTGGCAGGTGAGGATGTAGCCGCCCGCGACCTCCTCGTCGGTAAGCCCGTAGCGGGCGGCCATCTCGACCCCGCCCGACACCACCCGGGCCCTGCAGGTGGCGCAGACCCCCGCCTTGCAGGCGAAGGGGGCGGGGAGGCCGGCGAGGCGGGCGCTGTCGAGGATGTTGCCGGCCTCCGCGCTGAACGGGACCCGGCGCTTGCGGCCGTCGAGCGTGACCAGCATGGTCAGGCCCTGCGCCTCCTTCGAAAGCGCGTCGAGCTGGGCCTGGAGCGCCTCGGGCGGCCGGCCGGCGGTGAAGCGCTCGAGGTGGATCCTTTCCGACGGCACTCCGCGATCGAGCAGGGCTTCCTCGGCCGAGTCCATCATCGGGCCGGGGCCGCAGATGAAGAAGGCGGCGATGTCGGCGGGATCGAGGAGATGCTCGAGCACCTCGTCGCATTTGGAGCGGTCGAGCATGCCGTTGAACAGGTCGATGTCCTCCGCCTCCTCGGCGAGGAAATGGTGGACCTCGAGCCTGTCCATGAACCGGTTCTTGAGCCGCGCCAGCTCGTCGAGGAAGATCACCGACTGGCTGTCGCGATTGCCGTAGAAGAGGGTGAAGCGGCTCCCCGGCTCCTCGATCAGGGCCGTCCTGAGCAGCGACATCACCGGCGTGATCCCGGAGCCGCCGGCGAAGGCGGCATAATGGTTGGCGGCTTGCGGAGCGAAATCCCAGGTGAAGCTGCCGTGCGGCTCCATCACGTCGATGCGGTCGCCGGCCCTCAGATTGTCGTTCGCCCAGTTGGAGAAGAGGCCGCCTGCGATCCGCTTGACCGTCACCTTGAGCTCGCCGTCCCGCGGCGCGACGCAGAGCGAATAATTGCGCCGCACCTCCTCGTCGCCGATCTCGGCCTTGAGAGTCAGATGCTGGCCGGGCTTGAAGCGGAACGCCTCGCGGAGATCCGGAGGCACTTCGAAGCGGATCGACCTGGCCTCGGTGGTTTCGTCGACGATCTCGGCGATTCGAAGGCTGTGGAAGTTGACGCTCATCGGCCCTCCTGCCCGTCACCCCGGACTTGATCCGGGTTCCACTTTCTCCTGGCCCTGAGCGGCAAAGAAGATGGATGCCGGATCAAGTCCGGCATGACGATGCGGGGCTTCAATGGCATTTGAACAGGTCGAACGGCTCGGCGCACGACCGGCAGCGCCACAGCGCCTTGCAGGGGGTCGAGCCGAAGCGGCTGATCTCCTCGGTGTCGGCGGAGCCGCATTGCGGGCATTCGACCGCGGAGCGGGTGGGGGGAGCGATTCCGTAGGCGCGGAGCCCGGCCCGGCCCTCCGGAGTGATCCACTCGGTCGTCCACGCGGGGGACAGGGCGGTCTCGATTCGGACGTGGCGGTAGCCGGCTGCGTCGAGCGCGGCGCGGATGTCCTCCTCGATCACCCTTGTGGCCGGGCAGCCGGTGTAGGTGGGAGTGATGACGACCCGGTCCGGCTCGACCGAGCGGACGATGCCGAGATCCACGACGGAGATGACGGGAATCTCGGGATCGGCGACTTCCGCCAGCACGGCCCAAATCGGCGCGGTGTCGTCGAGGCGGGCGGCGGCTACCATACGGCGTCGGGATAGGTGCGGGGGAGGAACTGCATGGCGGCGAGGAGGTGGCCGAGATGCTCGCTGTGGTGGCCCCGGCGGCCGCCGAGGATCGGGCGCTGGCCGGGCGGCGGCTGGAGGGTCGCTTCCGCCAGCACGGCCGCGATCTGGGCGTCGTAATCGGCGCGGAAGGCGGCGAGGTCGGCGCCGATTCCGCGCTCGGCCATGAAGGCCGCCAGATCGTCCATCTCGAACAGCTCAGGCACGAATCGCCAGTTCCAGGCGAGGCCGTCCTCCATGCGCCGCCGGCTCTCCTCGGTGCCGTCGCCGAGGCGGATCACCCATTCCGACGCCAGCTCCTGATGGTAGGTGACCTCCTTCACGGCCTTTTCGGCGACCGCCGCGATCAGCTCCTCCTTCGAGCCGACGAGCTGGCGGAAGAGCAGTTTCTGCCAGGTGGAGAAGAGGAATTGCCGCGCCATCGTCCGGGCGAAGTCGCCGTTGGGCTGCTCGACCAGCCAGCAGTTGCGGAAGTCGAGCACGTCGCGGCGGAAGGCGAGGGCGTCGCCGTCGCGGCCCTTGCCCTCCACCTCGCCGGCACGATTGAGGAAGTGGGTGGCCTGGCCGATCAGGTCGAGGGCGACGTTGGCGAGGCTGAGGTCGACCTCGACCGAGGGCGCGTGGCCGCACCATTCGCCCAGCCGCTGTCCCAGGATCAGGCTGTCGTCGCCGAGACGGAGGAGATATTCGAACAGCGCGCCGCCTTCGGGCTCCCCTTGCGGGTCGAAGGCGCCATGCGGCCTATCCCTGGCGGCGCAGCGGTCGTCCTCGGGACGGATGGGGGGCAGCGCCGGCATCAGATGTGGGTGATGCCTTCGGGGATGTCGTAGAAGGTCGGGTGGCGGTAGACCTTGTCGGCGGCGGGATCGAACATGGCTTCGTCCTGGCCCGGATCGGACGCGGTGATCGAGGCGGAGGGGACGACCCAGAGGCTGATCCCCTCCATCCGCCGGGTATAGGTGTCGCGGGCGTGGCGGAGAGCGATCTCGGCGTCCGGCGCGTGGACGGAGCCGACATGACGGTGCGCCATTCCGCCCTTCGAGCGGACGAAGACCTCCCAGAGCGGCCAGTCGTTGCTCATGCCGCCTCCTGCTTGCGGCTGTGCTTCTCCGCATAAGCCGCGGCCGCCTCGCGGACCCAGGCGCCGTCCTCCCAGGCCTGGCGGCGTGCGGTCATACGCTCCTTCGCCACCGGGCCTTCGCCCCGGACGACGGCGTAGAATTCCTCCCAGTCGACCTCGCCGAACTCGTAATGGCCGGTGGCCTCGTTCCACTTCAGGGCCGGATCGGGAACGGTGAGGCCGATCGCGTCCGCCTGCGGTACGGTGATGTCGACGAACTTCTGGCGAAGCTCGTCATTGGTGTCGCGCTTGATCCGCCAGCGCATCGACTGGGCGGTGTTGGGGCTGTCCGCGTCAGGCGGGCCGAACATCATCAGCGACGGCCACCACCAGCGGTTCAAGGCGTCCTGCGCCATCCTTTTCTGGTCGTCGGTGCCGGCCGCCATGACCATCATGATCTCGTAGCCCTGGCGCTGGTGGAAGCTCTCCTCCTTGCAGACGCGGACCATCGCGCGGGCATAGGGGCCGTAGGAGGTGCGCTGGAGCGGCACCTGGTTCATGATCGCGGCTCCGTCGACCAGCCAGCCGATCGCTCCGATGTCCGCCCAGGTCAGGGTGGGATAGTTGAAGATGGTGCTGTACTTGGCCTTGCCCGAGTGGAGCGCCTCGATCATCTCGCGGCGGCTCGTGCCCAGGGTCTCGGCGGCCGAATAGAGATAGAGGCCGTGGCCCGCCTCGTCCTGCACCTTGGCGAGAAGGATCGCCTTGCGGCGGAGCGACGGGGCGCGGCCGATCCAATTCCCTTCGGGGAGCATTCCGACGATCTCCGAATGGGCGTGCTGCGAGATTTGACGGGTGAGGGTGCGGCGATAGGCCTCGGGCATCCAGTCCTTGGGCTCGATGAACTCGTCGGCCGCGACCCGCGCCTCGAAGGCGGCGAGCCTGTCGGCATCCTCGGTGGAAGCGACGTTCTTGGCCTTGCCGAGCTCGGTCGTGTACATGCGTTTCTCCTGGCGCGCGCCCTAACAGGACGCGCCTTTTGGGGCAATGAACGCGCGAGGCGGCGGGTGGTGTCGCGATCCCGTCATTCCGGCGAAGGCCGGAATCCATGAACACTGCCGCTGGGACTTCGCACCGCCGCGTTCAGGGATCCCGGCCTTCGCCGGGATGACGCCTAGACCCGTTCGATCACCATCGCGATGCCTTGTCCCACTCCGATGCACATTGCGCACAAAGCGTAGCGGCCGCCGCGGCGGTGGAGCTCCTCGGTGGCCGTCATCGCCAGACGGGCTCCGGACATTCCGAGCGGATGGCCAAGCGCGATGGCTCCGCCGTTCGGGTTGACGTGCGGCGCGTCGTCCGCGAGGCCGAGCTCGCGAAGGACCGGGAGGGCCTGAGCAGCGAAGGCTTCGTTGATCTCGATAACGTCCATATCCCCGATATTTAGCCCGAGACGCTGCAACAGCTTCTGAGAAGCCGGAGCCGGGCCGATGCCCATGATCCGCGGAGGCACTCCGGCGACGGCGCCGCCGACGATGCGGGCCCGGGGGGTGAGGCCGTTGCGCTTCGCCGCCTCCTCCGACGCGACAACCATGGCGGCGGCGCCGTCATTGACTCCCGAGGCGTTGCCGGCGGTGACGGTGCCGTCGCCGCGGACGATCGGCTTCAGCCTGGCCAGCGCCTCGACGCTGGTCTTGCGGGGATGCTCGTCGCGGTCGACGACGATCGGATCGCCCTTGCGCTGCGGGATGGCGACCGGGACGATCTCCGCCGCGAAGCGGCCATTCTCCTGGGCGGCGGCCGCCTTGTCCTGGCTACGGACGGCGAAAGCATCCTGATCCTCGCGGCTTACCTGCCATTCCTGAGCCACATTCTCAGCCGTGGAGGGCATGGTGTCGTCGCCATAGGCATGCTTCATCTTCGGGTTTACGAAGCGCCAGCCGATGGTCGTGTCGTACATCTCCGCGTTGCGGTCGAAGGCGCTCTGGGCCTTGGCCATGACGAAGGGGGCGCGGCTCATGCTTTCCGAGCCGCCGGCGATCACCATGTCCGCCTCGCTTCCGCGGATGACACGGGCCGCCATGGTGACGGCATCCATCCCCGAGCCGCACAAGCGGTTGAGTGTGACTCCGCCCGATTTGTCGGGGAGGCCGGCGAGCAGGCCGGCCATCCGGGCGAGGTTGCGATTGTCCTCGCCGGCCTGGTTGGCGCAGCCGAGGATGACGTCGTCCAATTCGTCCCAATCGACTCCGGAATTTCGGTCGATGAGGGCCCGGATCGGGATCGCTGCCAGATCGTCGGCGCGGACGTGGGCGAGGCTTCCGCCATAGCGCCCGATCGGGGTTCGAACCGCGTCGCAGATGAAGGCTTCGGTCATTATCGTCATCCTGAACTTGTTTCAGGATCCAGTCCTGAGACCCAGGCGATGCTCGAAACTGGACCCTGAAACAAGTTCAGGGTGACGGCAGGGGTGAGAGATACGGGGCAAGTTTCATCCACTGTGCCAGCTTCTCCTCGAAGGGCCGGGTATAGGCCGGGCTGCTCGACGGCAGGGGGATCAGCGCCAGATCCCGCCTTTCCGCAAGCCCGGGCAGGCCCAGCGACGCGGACTTGCCGCCGTTGAAGCCGACGGCGCGCAGGGCCGGCAGCCGGGCGGCCAACGCGGCGAGATCGTTGGCCCTGTTGAGGCGTATGGCGCCGTCGAGGCTGCCGCGCCGGGTCGCGGCTCCCACCGTGTCCCACAGGCCGAGTCCGGCGGCGAGCAGCGCCTCGAGCCGTTCCTCGTAGGGCAGGGCGGTCAGGTCGAGCCCGGCCACCGCCCCGATGAGCCGCCAGAAGTGGTTGCGCGGGTTCGCATAATATTGGCTTCGGGCAAGCGATTCCTCCCCCGGCAGGCTGCCGAGCACGAGCACGCGCGTCCGGGCATCGGCGACGGGGGCAAAGGAGCGCTTGAGCTCGTCCATGAAGCCGCAACCTCCGCCGCCAGGAGGCGTTCCGGGCCTGGCTCCCGTCCCGGGGGCTGCGTGAGGGGAGGCCCCCGCCGCCGGCACCCAAATCGGGGTCGCCGAGATGCTCGACCGGAATTACGGGCGGGGCGCCCGGCGGCGCCCGGACGGTTGAGCCAGCTGCCGATTCCCGATCTGAAGTTCCCAGTCGCAGGTCAGCCGGGATAGCCCACGGGCACGGCTATCGGTGAGGGCATGATGGCGAAGAGGATGCGCGTCGTGATCGCGGCGATGATGAGGTTGACCACGATCGCCGCCACGACGATCGCCACCGTGTAGACGACAGACTTGTCCGCCGGTGTCTTCATCAGCACCGGCAGCCCCAGGTACAGAAGATAGAGGCTGTAGAGGCCGCCGACGATTCCAAGGACGACCAGGAACGGCAGGAGGTAGAAGACGCCGACCACCCAGGCGGCCGTGTAGGCGTAAGCTGCGACCTTGAACGCCTTCACTTTGTCTTTCGTCCCCCCGAAGCTCGGCGCGAGCGCATCGATGATCAGAGCCACGACGTAGACGCTGACCAGCGCCAGCAGGTAGGTGATGACGGCCTGGGCGAGGAGGTAGCTCAACGAGAAAAAGCCGCCGCCGAAAACGAGCAGCCCGATGAACATGCAGACCGCCGGGATCGCCGCCAGGATCAGCACGTAATTTTTGTAGATTCCGCCGATCGTGTCCGGCTCGGAGTCGATGACCGGCCATTCGGTCTTCGGCGTCATCAGGATGTTCTTCACTCGCTGGATGAGGGGGGCGTGAGCCCCGCCGGTTGGATTTGTGGCCATTGGTTCTTCCCCTGTTGCCGCCGGAATGAAGCATGTCGCGGACCGAAACTCAACCGGCCCGCGGCCCTACGCGCCCGGCGGCGGAATGTCCCGGGCGGCCGGAGGAGGGCGCGCCTCTTCGTCCACCAGGCCCACCCGGCGCAGCCAGCGCGCCTCGATGAGTTTGATGACGTCGTAGCCGCCGATCGACAGCATGGCCGCCGTGAAGGCGGCGCCGGTCTTGCTGAGGCCGAACAGCTCGGTCGCGGCCGTCGCGGCGATCACCAGCAGGGGCGTGATCAGCAGCCGCCTGATCCACCACTGGCCGTCGGGGTGACGGTTCGCCTCCAGCTCGCGGCCGTAGGAGGCGGCGATTCCGGCGGCGAGCGCGGCGGTGATGACGAGATAATTGGCCCCGGCGCCCAGGAATTCGATCCATTTCATCGGATGCGTTCCTCCTCCCGCTCGATGAAGGCGATCACCCGGTCCAGCGTCGACTGGCGGGGCTGCCTGCCGTCGCGAAGGTTCATGACGAAATTGGGGTCCCCCACCGAGTCGCGTCCGAGTCTCGTCGGGCTCGTCTTGGTGAGGCGCAGGTAGCGGTCAATGCGGTCGAGGATCATGGTAGGCTCCGAATCGTCTATTTCCTATGCTTCCATGTAAAATCCTACTTGTCTAGGACAAATCCTGCCGTTAGAAGGAGATATGGACCGGACCGACCCACGCGAAACCCTCGCGCGCCTGCTCAAGGAACGGGGGGAGGATTTTGCCGGTCTGTCGCGCCTGATCGGCAAGAATCCCGCTTACATCCAGCAGTTCATCAAGCGCGGAACGCCCCGCAAGCTCGACGAGCAGGATCGCCGGACGATCGCCCGCTATCTGGGGGTGAGCGAGGCATTGCTCGGCGGGCCGGACGCCGATCGAGGCGGCGACCGCTCCGGCGAGATGATCAGGGTCCCGCGTCTCGATGTCGGAGCGTCCGCGGGCTTCGGCGCGATCAACGAGGCCGAGCTGGCGGTGGCCCATATCGCCTTCGATCCCAAATGGCTGCGCCAGCTCTGCAAGGGCGGAACCGACCATCTGTCGTTCATTCGGGTGCAGGGGGATTCGATGAGTCCGACCCTGGCCGACGGCGACGACATCCTGGTCGACGGGGCGGACGGGGCCGAACGGCTCCGCGACGGCATCTACGTCCTGCGCCGCGAGGACATTTTGCTGGTCAAGCGCCTGGCCATCAACCCCTTCGCCGCGCGCGCGACGATAACCAGCGACAATCCCGCCTATCCGGAGTGGCGGGACTGCGAGCTGTCCACGCTCACCATCATCGGCCGGGTGGTCTGGGCGGGCCGGCGGCTGAGCTGAAGGCCGCCTGCCGCGGGATTTCCAAGCATTCTCCTATACCGCCAGGTCTCCGTCCGGCGGGCGGCCTCGCCAGGCACCCAGCGACCCGGCGGCACTCCGACCCGGATCTGCGAAGTGCATCTCGTCGGCCGCGAGCGCGGCCATGAAGGGTTTTCGAGGTGGCCGGAGCTGGACCAGCCGGCGCGCCTCGAAGCCTTTGCAAAGGGTGGCGGACGCACTGGCGAATCGCCTGTGAGTTTTCTCGAAAACCGGAAAGCCCGTCGGCGGCAGCAGAGCTTCCGGCGACGGGCGTCCCTGGTATCAAAGCAGCGGTTCGCTCTTCCTCACTGATTGTAGGAGGAGAAGGCGCCCTGCGAGTAGTGGGTCTGCGCGCCCTGGGAATAGGAGGAGGCGAAGCCCTGCGCGTGGGTGGTATGGCCGCCCGACACGAGGTCGATCTCTTGGGGAGTCAGCAGGCGCGTGACGATGGGATTCTCTTCCATTTCGGTGCCGCCGATGAGGGTGTGGTCAGTCATCATCTATTCCTTCGATCTGGGATGTGTCGCACGCTCATTTGGTGCCTGATCGCGGAAGGACGAGATACCAGCATCGTCCCTCTCTTTGTCGATCTCAGTCCCCGACCAAATGTGCTGCCAAGCCCGATAGATAAAGTTGCGGCCGGATTCTTCGATAAGTGATGTTATTGGTCTTTATTACGTATGTCATTGACATAACTAAAAAATCTGTGCATCTAACAAGTGCTGGAGGTCACGTGGTCATGTCGCGTCCGGGTTTGGTAGAACATCTACCGCCGCGCGATTTGTGTGGTGGTGCCGCTATAAACGGCCAATTCACTGCACAGTCTGAAGGTGACTCAGCAGGCTTCGCTGCAGTATTGCGGCGGCGCAACATCGACTGGTCTTCGACGGCCCCCGAATTTGCTCTCGCACTATCGATAGGCAGCGAGGCGAGCCGGGACGGAGAAGAAGAAACCTTTCCGATCCACCTCACCCCCAGGGGCTCACTGCTCAGGGCGGAACCGGCGGCCGCAGACGGAGGGCACATCCTGTTCTCCCGGCAGGCGATCGCCAACAGTGCCGCCTGCTTTCTGGGAGCGCCCGATTACGATTTCCGCGCCGTCGTCCTTCTCAATCAGACGCTTTGGGGCGACGTAGGCTCTTTCATCAAGCGCGCCCAGGAGGGGCACCCGGGCAGCCACAGAATTGAGATGGGATACCGGGCGCTGGCGATCTTCGGGCAAATTTTCGACGCATTGAAAAGTCCGAGCCTGGCGAATTCGCGAGTCGCCGCCGTGGCCGCCTATATCGACCAGAATCCGTTTCTTAACATCACTCTGAGCAGTCTTGCTCGGTCGCACGGTTTCTCCCGATCCGCGCTGTGCAGGCTGTTCGGCAAGGAATTGAAAGTTACTCCTACCGCTTATTGGATGAGGCGCCGCATGGAGGGCGTTCTCGCCCTGGTCGAAACCAGCCCGGCACCCTTGGCGGAAATCGCCTACGTGTCCGGCTTCTCGAGCCAGTCCCATTTGACGGCGGCATTTCGAGAACGTTTTGGCAGAACGCCCGGGGAAGCCCGCAAGCAAGCGACGGCCCTGCGAATGTCGGGCCGGGCCGCAGAGGCTGGGCAGACAGCTTAGGACGCTTTCCAGCGTCGATTTCAAAGGAGGGTTGCATGCTGTTTCGCAAGGAGGCCCTCGACCATGTCGGACGACGCCTTGAGGGCGGTGTCATTCTCGCGGTGCCGGTGGGCACGCCGGTGCTTACCCTCATCTTTCTCGCCGTCGCCACGGCTGGGCTGATCTTCGCTTCGCTCGCCGGCTACGATCAACGGATCAGGGTCAGCGGCGTGGTCCTGCCCGAGTCGGGGCTCGTGAGGGTCACGGCCCGCAGCGACGGGCTTGTCGAGCATCTGTCGGTTCGTGAAGGCCAGAGCGTGGCCGCCGGCACCTATCTGGCGCAGATGCGGCTGTCGAGCAGCATTAATGGCGAGAGTGGCGGACAGCCCACGGATGTCAGCGACGCGGTTGGCCAAATGCTCGACCGGGAGGTTCAGGCGGCCCATGTCAGGGGCCAGGCACGTCAGGCGGAGTTGGGCGCCGAGCTACAGCGATATCGATCGCAGATCAGCACCGTTGCCCGCAGGATTACTGCAATCGACACCCGGATAGGTGCCCGCCGTGAAAGCCTCGAGCTTGCGGAAGCCGATCATCGGCGCGTGAGCACCCTTGCCGATCGCGGATTTTCCACGCCGAAGCTGCTCGCCGCCAGCAAGAATGAGTTGCTGAATGCTCGCTCTGCACTTGAGGACGCCAGAACCGAGAGGGCGGGCCTGGAAGGGGAAGCGGCCGAGGCTCGTGCTCTCATGAGCGCTCTCGGGAAGCAACGTGAGGCGCAGACTGCGGAAGTCGCCGAGCAATCGGCGGCTCGGTCGGTACGTCGCCTGGACCTGTCGTCCCGGCAGCAGAACGTAGTAACCGCACCGATTGCAGGGAAGGTTGCTGCTGTGCCGGTCGTGGTCGGCCAATCCCTCAGTAGAGACAACGTCGTTGCCATTATCGTCCCGCACGGCGACAAGCTCATCCTGGAAATGTATGTGCCGGGCAAGGCCGCTGGACTTCTGCAAGTCTCCCAGGATGTCCGGATTTACTACGATGCCTTTCCGTTTCAGCGGTTCGGCAGCGGCAAGGGCCGGATCGAGAGCATCTCCGGCACGCTCATCTCGCCGTCCGAGCTGCCCTTTACCAACAAGGGTCTGCAGGAACCCGTGTTCCGGGTGTTGGCGAGCATCCAATCCGATCAGGTGCGCGCTTATGGCCGGGCCATCAAGATTCAGCCGGGTATGACTGCTCAGATCGACGTCGTGACCGGCCGGCGCACGATGTTCGAGTGGCTATTCGATCCTATTTTTGCGGCGATGGAGCGAAGCGTTTGACCGACGATCCCGCCCATCAGGGTTTCTTCCGGAGACGGAAGGCAGTCGAGATCATTCTCTCCAGCGAGGAAGCGGAGTGCGGGCTGGCCTGTCTGGCCATGGTGGCCGGCTACCATTCCTACCATACCGACCTTAACCGGCTGCGTCAGCGCTTCCCGGTCTCGATCAGCGGGACCACCCTGCGGCAGCTGATCGACTTTGCCGACCAACTGGGCCTTTCGTCGCGGCCGCTGCGCGTGGACATGCCGGCTCTGACGAAGGTGCACCTGCCGGCCATCATTCACTGGGACTTCGCGCATTTCGTGGTTCTCGAGAAGGTCACGGCATCGACGATCACCGTCGTCGATCCTGCGCATGGCCGTCGCATCATGACCTGCGCCGAATTCTCGCATCACTTCACCGGCGTAACCTTGGAGATGCGGCCGTCGGCCTCCTTCACAGCGGCTGAAGATCGTCAGAAGATCCGGATCCGGGATTTGTGGACCAAGCTCCAGGGGCTCGGCCCTGTGGCGGCCCAGCTCATCATTGTCTCGACCGTGCTGCAGCTGGGCGTGCTCCTGGGCGCGATGCAGATCCAGCTAGTCATCGACGAGGGTCTTGGTCGCGCCGATGCCGACCTGCTCGTGCTCATCGCAGTGGGCTTCGGACTGGTGCTGCTGTTCACAGCTTCGCTCGAGGCAATACGATCGTGGACGATCGCCGTCGTCGTGAACTCGCTGACCTACCAGGTGCTCGGCAATGTGGTGAGGCATCTCCTGCGGCTGCCGGTGGCATATTTCGAGCGCCGCCACGTCGGTGACATCATCTCTCGAGTGGACTCCGCCTCCAGGATTCAGGACATTTTGGGGCGTGGCCTGCTGGCCGCTCTGATCGACGGCGTCATGTCGGCTCTCGCGCTGGTAGTGATGTTCTTTTACTCGCCTATGCTGGCCGGGGTGGTGTTTGCAATCTCCATGGTCGGACTCGGGGGCACTCTGCTCATCAACAGGCCGTTGCGCCGGGTGTCCGAGGAACAACTGGTAGAAGGCGCACGGGAGCAGTCCTACCTCATAGAAACCATCCGCGCGGCTCCGACGATCAGGCTGATGGGCCGCGAAGCGGAGCGGGAGGGGCACTGGCATAATCTGTTTGCACGGTTCACCAATGCATCCGTCACCGTCGGCAAGCACATGGTCGTGCTCCAGTTCATGCACTCGACGCTGACCGGGCTCCAGACCATACTCGTGCTCTTTCTGGGAGGTCGGATCGTCCTTCAGAACGACGGCTTCTCGATCGGCATGCTGGTCGCGTTCATCGGGTTCCAGCAGATTTTCAGCGGCAGGATGACGGAGCTGCTAAACAATCTCGTGTCGCTCCGGCTGGTCAGACTGCACCTTCAGCGTTTGAACGACATCGTCGGGAGCGACCGGGAGGTGGAGGACTCGCGCGACGCTCCTCCGATCACCACGCCCACGATTTCCCTGAGGAACGTCTCCTTCAAATACGATCTGCTCGGGCGCGAGATACTGTCGGACGTCAACCTGGAGATCGGGCCGGGAGACTTTCTGGTGCTGACGGGCCCGTCGGGCGGCGGGAAGACGACTTTGCTGAAGCTGATGCTGGGCCTTCTGAAGCCGACCGGCGGAACGATCGAGATCGCAGGACAGCCGGCGTCGCCGGCGATGTGGCGCCGTTGGCGTGAGCGAGCGGGGGTCGTCGCTCAGGACGACCGGCTGCTTTCCGGCACGATCGCCGACAACATCGCTTTCTTCGACTCGCATCTGGACCTGGACCGAGTCAGATCGGCCGCCGCCTCGGCCGAGATCCACGATGACATCATGCGTATGCCGATGAACTATCTAACGCTGGTCGGCGACATGGGCTCCTCCCTGTCCGGTGGGCAAAAGCAGCGCGTCCTGCTCGCGCGGGCCATGTACCGTAATCCGCTCGTTATGTACCTCGATGAAGGAACGGCGAATCTGGACGACGAAAATGAGCGCCGGGTGGTAGAGCTGCTGGCCAAGCTGCCCATGGTCCGGATCGCTGTCGCGCACCGGCCTGCCCTGATCGATCGGGCGCAGCGGATTCTGGTTGTGTCCGACGGGAAGGTCCGTGGGATACCCGAAGCAGCGGCGGCAGCGGCATGATGCTGGCATCGCTCATCGCGTCGCTCGCCACCCGGTTTCTCCTGTGCGGCCTGGCCATTCTCGTCGGATTGCATCCACCGCCGGCGGATGCCGCCACTCCGAGGGCAGTTGAGCTCAGAGTGTCGCCCGAACGGGACGGTATTCGTGTCCAGTACACGATGCCTCGTGCGCGTTCTGAGTTCCGGTTCGATCCGCACGCAGCGACGTCCTCCGCCGCGCGCATCGAGCTCACGACGCCGGGTCTGACGCTCAAGGAAGGGGTCGTCTCCGGTAAGGCGCCGTTCAAGGCGTTCAGCCTTTTCGTGCGGCCCGACATCCGCCGGACCGAGGCGAGCTATGCCGTCCTGTCGCGGATTGGAGCCAAGGGCCTGCTCCTGTACATCCCCGCATTGCAGCAGGATCCGGCGCAGGGCGAGACGCGCGTCACGATCGTTCCGCCGCGTGGCGCCATAGCCGTTTTTGGCGCGGCGAAGGATGGTCTCCTGTTCATCGGGCCGTCGGACTATGTGGAGAGCCGCGACGGGCTAACCATGGTCGTACCCCCGGAAACGCCGGATATCCTGCGCACCCGAATTCGCGACCGGGCCAACGCGTTCATCACGTTCTATACCGGCGCGCTGAGGCGGCCTCCGTCACACAATCCCGTGCTGGTCGTCGATCATGACGCTTCGGGCGGGCGCCAAGGATTTACCGGCGACGTGACACCGAACGGCGTCGTTCTCCTCCAACTGACGGTCGCCATGGCGGGAGAAGATTTCGGCGCGGAGTCCCTGGTTTCGCGCTTCCTGGCGCACGAGCTTTTCCATCTCTGGAATGTCGGATCCTATCGCGACCGCAGCGGGCTCAACGGAAACTGGCTGCTGGAAGGCTCAGCGGAATATGCGAGCTGGCTGGCGGCGGAAGCGCTTGCGCCGGAGGCTCATTCCCTCGAGGACCGAGTCACGCAGCAGCTTGCGCCCTGCATGGCAACGCTCGGGGATGACGCGCTCGTTCACCTGGCTGATCAGCGGGCACAAACGTCGCGTTACAGCTGCGGCGCGATCGTCCACTGGCTCGCCGATGTTGCGGCGCGCCGTTCTGGTACCGACATCCTCAGCGTCTGGGCGACGCTGCTGGCGGACCCGGGCGGCTACGACATCGCCGACTTTGAAAAGCTCATGGGCGTCCACAACTCCCGCGCCGAGCCGCTCGCAAAGATTTTGCGGGGTACTGGAAAGGACCGCTGGCCGCAGATTTTCGCCGCGCTGAAACTGGTCGGAGTCAACGTCCCCGTTGTTCCACCCGGAACCGATGCGCTACGGGCTGCAGCGGTCCAAACGCTCCTCCTCCAGGACTGCAGCGGCGAGGGTATCGGGTTCGAGACCCTGGGGCTGACCGAGCCGCCGGTCGCAGTAGTTCTGCGGACGGAGCCGATGAGTCCGGAGCACATTCTGAAGTGCGACCTGCTTTCCGGGGATCCTCACCTGATGGCGGTAAACGCCCATTCGGCCTTGGGGGACTGGGGACCGATCCTCAAGGAGGTGGCGGCCGCTTGCGCGGACCGAGCCGAGATCGCTCTCGCCTTGCGGCGCGCTCGAAAGGATGAAACGGTC
>DATHBY010000104.1:0-5739 GCA_035295885.1 Allosphingosinicella sp. | reverse complement strand
ATCCGCGACTATCGCGACGCTCTGGCCAATTTCGCCCGGCTCGGGGTGCCCGAGGAGCCCGATACCCTCACTGTTGCACGGGCTGGAACCAGCCTCTAAAGGCAGCCCGCCGTCAGGGGCCGCTCGGCGGGCGGGGCGAATCCTTCACCACTCCGGACATTCGAAAGCCCAAGATGCTACCCAAAGAGACACCAGTCATCATCCTGTGCGGAGGCGAAGGCACTCGGATCGCTGATGTCTCGCGCGACGCGGTTCCAAAGCCTTTGATCCGCATCGGGGACCGGCCGATCCTGTGGCACATCATGAAGATCTACGCCCATTTCGGCTATTGCAACTTCATCCTTGCGCTCGGCCACCTCGGCTGGGAGATCAAGAATTACTTCCTCAACCAGCGGTTGATGGACTCCGACTTCGAGCTGGTGAGCCGCGGCGGGGAGGTGGAGATCAACGTCCACAGCCGGCCCCAGATGAACGACTGGCGGATCGTGTTCGCCGAGACCGGGGACAAGACCCAGACGGGCCGGCGCATCGCGCTGTGCAGCAAATATGTCGAGACCGGCTATTTCATGGCCACCTATGGCGATGGCGTCGCCGACATCGACATAGAGGCTCTGGCCCGCTTCGCCGTCGAGAAGGACAAGGTGGGCACCGTCACCAGCGTCACTCCGTCGAGCCGCTTCGGCAACATCGAAGTGAACGTCGACGGCGCCGTGACCGCCTTCGCCGAGAAGCAGGATGCCGGAGGCGGCACCATCAACGGCGGCTTCTTCGTCTTCAAGCGCGAGTTCATGGACATTGCGGAGCGCCATGGCGACGTGATGCTCGAGCGCGAGCCGATGGACGAGCTGGTGGAGCGCGGAGAGCTCGCCGCCTATCGCCATGAGGGCTTCTGGGAGCCGATGGACACGATGCGCGAGTTCAAGCAGCTCAATGCGATGTGGGATAGCGGGACGGCGCCATGGAAGATGTGGTAGCGCCGTCCGGGCGGCTCCGCTCGGCCTATTCCGGCAGGCGGGTCCTCATCACCGGCAATACCGGGTTCAAGGGCGCCTGGCTCGCGCTCTGGCTCACGCGGCTCGGGGCCGAGGTGACGGGCTTCTCCGACTCGGTCCCCACCGACCCCAGCCATTTCCAGCGCCTGGGACTCGACTATCCAACGATCTTCGGAGACATCGCCGACGCCGCGGCGGTTCGGTCCGCAGTCGCCGAAGCGCGCCCGGAGATCGTCTTCCATCTCGCGGCCCAGTCGCTCGTCCGCCGTTCCTATTCCGATCCCGTCGCGACCTACCGTACCAATCTCATCGGCACGCTGACGCTCTTCGAAGCCTGCCGGGCAACGCCCGGCGTGCGGGCGATCGTCTCCGCCACGACGGACAAGGTGTACAGGAACCGGGAATGGGACTGGGGCTATCGCGAGCTGGACGAGCTGGGCGGCGCCGACCCCTACAGCAGCTCCAAGTCCTGCGTGGAGCTGATGACCGAGTCCTGGCGCCGCTCCTTCGCCGGCGACATCCGGGTCGCGAGCGTGAGGGCGGGAAACGTCATCGGCGGCGGCGACTGGGCCGAGGACCGGCTGATCCCGGACATCGTGCGGGCCGCCTATGGCGGCCAGGTCCTCAAGATCCGCAATGCCCGGTCGACCCGCCCCTGGCAGCA
Source organism: Allosphingosinicella sp. (assembly GCA_035295885.1). Taxonomy (GTDB): domain Bacteria; phylum Pseudomonadota; class Alphaproteobacteria; order Sphingomonadales; family Sphingomonadaceae; genus Allosphingosinicella. Next base: position 4,083 of record DATHBY010000104.1, on the reverse strand, counting down.
TGTGCTGGATCCCCTCGCCGGCTACCTGACGGTCGGAGCCAGGCTCCTTGCCGGGGAGCCCGTCGGCGAGGCGTGGAATTTCGGACCGCTCGGCCGCCGGAGGATCGAGGTGGGGGACATCGTCGAATCGCTTCGGGAACGGCTGCCCGAACTGGCGGTCGAGCACGCGCCTGAAACTTCCGGCCGGCATGAATCCGGCCTGCTCGAGCTGGATTCCTCCAAGGCGGCGAACCGGCTCGGCTGGAAACCGGTCTGGGAGTCGGAGATGCTGGAACGCTCGCTGGAATGGTACCGGGCTTTCTATCGGGAGGATCGCCTGATCTCGGACGAGCAGCTCGACGATTATACGCGCGCTCTCGACGGGGCGGAGTGAGGCCATGGAGATCGTGCCGACCGCCATCGCCGGAGCCTTCGAACTGCGGCTGGACGTCCGCTCCGACAAACGCGGGCGCTTCAAGCGCCACTATTGCGAGAAGACGTTCGCAGAGGCCGGGCTGATGACCCGAGTCGTCCAGGTGAACCACTCGATTACCCTCGGCCGAGGCTCGCTTCGCGGCCTTCATTTCCAGCGGCCACCCCACATGGAAGACAAGCTGGTAAGCTGCACGTTCGGCCGGGTGTTCGACGTCGCGGTCGATCTGCGCCGCGGCTCGCCCACCTACCTGCGCTGGACCGGCGTCGAGCTGGACGAGAGTACGGCCTTCCATATTCCCAGGGGATGCGCCCACGGCTTCCAGTCGCTCACCGAGGAAGCGCATCTGGTCTATCTTCACAGCGAATATTATGCCGCTGAAGCGGAAGGCGGGGTCCGCTACGACGATCCCGCGATCGGCATCGCCTGGCCGCTGGAGCCCTCCAACCTTTCCGATCGGGACCTGTCCTTCGCTGCGATCCGCGAAGAGTTCGAAAGCCTCGCCGTATGAAGTGCCGCCATTGCGGCAACGGAAGCTTCATTCCGTTCGCCGACCTTCAGAATTGTCCACCTTCCAACTCGATGCTGACCCGGGAGAGCCTGGCCGAGCCGGAAGTCTATTACCCCCTCGTGGTCGAAGTCTGCGACGTCTGCTTCCTCGCGCAGGTCGACGAGCACAAGAAGGCCGAGGATATTTTCAGCGAGGAATATACCTACTTCTCCTCCTACTCCTCCTCCTGGCTCGCCCATTGCCGCCGCTTCGCCGGCGAGGCGGTCGAGCGCTTCGGCCTTGGTCCCCGCTCGAAGGTGATCGAGGTCGCGTCCAACGACGGCTACCTCCTCCAATATTTCAAGGAAGCCGGAGTCCAGGTGCTCGGAGTCGAGCCGACGGCCAACACCGCCGCGGTCGCCCAGGCAAAGGGCATCCCCACCATCGTCGACTTCTTCGGCGAGCGCTTCGCTCGCGAGCGGCTGGCGGCGGAGGGCCGGGGCGACCTCGTCTGCGGCAACAACGTCTTCGCCCACGTTCCGGACATAAACGACTTCACGGCGGGCCTAAAGGCGGCGCTTGCCCCGGGGGGAGTCGTCTCCCTGGAATTTCCGCATCTCCTCAAGCTGATCGAGGAGACGCAGTTCGACACCATCTACCATGAGCATTTCTCCTATCTTTCCCTCGCCACGACCCGCTCGATCTTCGAAGCCCGGGGGCTGAAGGTGTTCGACGTGCAGCGGCTCCCCACCCATGGCGGCTCGCTCCGGGTCCTCGGCGCCCATGCCGACGACGGGACGAAGCCGGTTTCGGCCGCGGTGGAGGCGTTGCTCCAGGAGGAGCGCGAGTCGGGACTTGCCGGCCGCGAGGTCTACGAGCGCTTCCAGGCGAAGATCGAGGCCATCCGCGCCGATTTCCTAGGCTTCCTTCTGGAGCAGCGCCGGGCCGGCAGGACGGTCGCCGGCTACGGAGCGGCGGCCAAAGGCAACACCCTGCTCAACTATTGCGGAGTCAAGGGCAGCGAGCTGATCGGGTTCGTCGCCGACCTGTCGCCGCACAAGCAGGGCAAGTTCCTTCCGGGCAGCCACATACCGGTGCTTCCGCCGGAGGCCATCGACGAGCAGAGGCCGGATTTCATCGTCATCTTCCCGTGGAATCTCAAGGCGGAGGTGATCGAGCAGCTCGGCCATGCGCGCGGGTGGGGCGCGAAGTTCGTCGTCGCGGTGCCTGAACTCGCGGTGATCTGATGGCGAGGGTCCTCCTCACCGGCGCTCGCGGATTCATCGGCGCCGCGGTCCTTCGCCGCCTGCGGGCCGACGGTCATGAAGCGATCATGCTGTCGAGCTCAGGCGGAAGCGAGGGCGGCGAATGGCGGCAACTCGACCTGCTTCAGGCAGGGGAGGACGAGATCGCCCGGCTGGTCGGGGAGGAGCGGATCACTCACTGCCTGCACTCGGCCTGGTACACCAATCATTCCGATTATCTCGTCGCCGAAATCAACCGCGACTGGGTGCAGGCGAGCCTCCGGCTGGAAGCGGGCTTTCGGGCCGGAGGCGGCAGGCGTTTCGTCGGCCTGGGCACCTGCCTCGAATATGACCGGCACGGCACGAATGGGCGCTTTTCCGAGCTCTCGACTCCGCTCCGGCCGGAGACGCTCTACGCCCGCTGCAAGAGAGCGCTGTTCGACGAGCTTTCGGGGCGCGGCGGCGACTTCGCCTGGGCGCGGGTGTTCTTCGTCTACGGGCCCGGCGACCGCTCGGGCCGGCTCATCCCCCTCATCGTCGAAGGCCTCGCCCGGGGGGAGAAAGTCGCCGCGAGGTTCGGAGGCTTGCGCCGCGACTATGTCCATGTCGAGGACCTCGCCGGCCAGTTGTCGCGTCTGGCGTTCGCGCCGGTCCAGGGCGCGATCAACACCGGCACCGGCGCCGCCGCCAGGGTCGCCGACATCTTCGTCCTCGCCGGCGAGATCGCCGGACGGCCCGACCTGGTCGAGGTCAACGACCTCGTCGGAGCCGGCGAGGCGGAGGTGATCGAGTCGGACATGGGCCGCTTCCGGGCGGAGGTCGGCGATCCGGCCACGCGGCCGCTTCGGCAGGGCCTGGAAGAGCTGATGGCATGAGGCCGCTTTCGGACGCCCGCATCGGCTATGGGGGCTACAGCCGGGATTTCAGCGCCCCCGGGGACCGGCGCCGCTTCTGCGCCTATGCGCGCCAGCGCGGCATCACCTACGAATATCCGGATCTGGAGCGCGACTACGACCTCGTCGTCATCACGCAAAATTCCGACCTTACCGGCTGGGCCGCGCGCAAGCGCCGGGAGGGCGACCGCCTCCGTCTCGTCCTCGATCTGGTCGATCCCTATTTCGAGCAGAAGCACCTGGACGAGCGGCTGCTGAAGGGCATCGGCCGCTACCTGGAGGGGCGCGACAGCCGCCTCTCGATCGACTTTCTGCGAACGCTCCAGCGGGCCTGCCGCGCCGCCGACGGGGTGATTTGCTCGACACCCGAGCAGCGCGAGACAATCCTCGAATTTAATCCGACCGTGGAAATCAGCTTCGACTGGTTCGATGACGAGCTTGGGGCGCCGAAACGGGATTTCCTCCGCGACGGCCGCCTGAAGCTCGTCTGGGAAGGGCAGGCAGGGACCCTCCGCAGCATACAGGTGCTTCGCGGCCCGCTGAATGCCCTCAAGGACAAGGTCGAGCTCCACGTGGTCACGGATCCGTCGGTGCCGCGCTGGTACGGGCGGCTGGGAACGCTGCCGGCGACCGAGCTGCTTGCCGGAATCGACTGCCCGGTTCGGTTCACGCCCTGGCAAAAGGAGACTTTCTCCGGGCACATCACCGCCGCCGACGTCGCCGTCATTCCGATGGGCCTCAGCCACCCGATGCTTGCCAAGAAGCCGGAGAACAAGCTGGTGCTTCTCTGGAAGCTCGGGATGCCGGTGCTGGCCGGGCCGACGCCTGCCTACCGGAGAGCGATGGGCGCGGCAGGACTCGATATGATCTGCGGGTCGGAGCGCGAATGGACGGAACGGCTGGCCGCTCTTGCCGAAGCGCCCGCCGAGACCTTGGCGGAGCTCGCCTCGCGCGGCCGCGACCATGCGCTCGGCGCCTATGGCCAGGGGGCCTTCCGCGCGCCATTTGACCGGATGTTCTCGAGCTTCGGTTTCGAAATTACCT
>DATHBY010000103.1:0-4996 GCA_035295885.1 Allosphingosinicella sp. | reverse complement strand
AGGGTCGTCTTCTCATCCTCGAGATTATATTCGGCGTGGCGGACTCCGGTTCCGGCCGACATCACCTGCACGTCGCCCGCCCCGGTGCGGCCCTTGTTGCCCATCGAATCCTGGTGGGTGATTGCGCCCGTCCGGACGTAGGTGATGATCTCCATGTCGCTGTGCGGGTGGGGCGGAAAGCCCGAGCGCCCGGCGATCTCGTCGTCGTTCCACACCCGGATCGCACCCCATTGGGTGCGCCCGGGATCGTGATAATCGGCGAATGAGAAATGGTGCCGGGCGTTCAGCCAGCCGTGGTCGGCATGGCCGAGCGAGGCGAAGGGTCGGACGTCGATCATACTGAGTCTCCAAAGTCTGCAAGTTCGATGCCGTCATTGCGAGCGGAGCGAAGCAATCCAGTGCGGCCTCGGACGCAGACCGGATTGCTTCGTCGCTACGCTCCTCGCAATGACGGAGCTATGCCTCAAGCCGCCAGCGGCAGCTCCGAGGCGGCGAGCGAGCGGAGCGCTTCGATGGCTTCGGCGATCGAGGCGGCGGCGGCTTCGGGGCCGAAGGCGAGCTTCTCGGCGCGGACGAAGGCGACGTCGTCGATACCCATGAAGCCGAGCAGGGTGCGAAGGTGCGGCTCCTGGCTGTCCATGGGCGCGGACGGGCCGGTGCTGTAGAGGCCGGCGCGGCTCTCGACGACGATAGCCTTCTTGCCCTTGACCAGCCCTTCGGGGCCGGCCTCCGAGTAGCGGAAGGTTATCCCGGCGCGAAGGACATGGTCGAACCAGGCCTTGAGAGTCGAAGGGATGCCGAAATTGTACATCGGGGCTCCGATGACGACCAGGTCGGCGGCCTCGAGCTCGGCGATCAGCTCGTCCGACAAGGCAAGAGCGTCGCGGGCGGCGTCCGTCTCCGCTTCGGCGCCCCGGATCGCCGGGGTCGTCTCGGCGGTCAGATGCGGGATGGTGCGGGTGCCGACGTCGCGGTGGACGATCCGCATTGGGCCTCGTCCCCGAAGAATCGCCTCGAGCTGGCCGGTCAGCCGGCGGGAGACGGACGCTTCGCCGGTGGCGGCGCTGTCAATGATGAGAATGTTGGTCATATGGGCCTCCTGAGCTTGCATGGAGACATGTAAGCCGGTAGCAGCGTTGCTCATAGCCGTCATAAGCGCATTGTGGTGTTGCATATTATGGAACGCTCTTCGACAGACCTGCTCGACGTCCTCGCCTTCGTGCGGGTAGTGGAGACGGGCGCGTTCAGCCGCGCCGGGGAGCGGATGGGGATGGCCAAGTCGATCCTCAGCCGGCGGGTGGCCCGGCTCGAGGATCAATTGGGCGCCCGGCTTCTGACCCGAACCTCGCAGGGGGCCCAGCCGACCGAAGTCGGCCAGGCCTATTTCGAGCGGGCGTCGAACATCCTCGCCGACCTCGAGGCGGCCGAGGAGGTGGTGGCGGAGGCGGTGACCCAGGTGGCGGGGCCGGTCCGGCTGTCGGCTCCGCTTTCGTTCGGGGTGCAGCATCTGGCGCCGGCGCTGGCCAGGTTCGCCGAGGCCCATCCGCGGGTCGAGCTCGACATTTCGTTCGACGACCGCTCGGTCGACCTGGCGGCGGGCGGCTTCGACCTCGCGGTCCGGATCGGCTCGCTCAAGGACAGCTCGCTGGTGGCCCGAAGGATCGCTCCGGTGAGGAAGGTGGCGGCAGCGAGCCCCGCCTATCTCGATGCCCGGGGGCGGCCGGAGCAGCCGCGCGACCTGGCGAGCCACGACATCCTTCTCTACGCCAACGAGCAGTGGCGGTTCCGGGTCGGCGGCAAGTGGGAATATGTGCGCGGCCGGCCGCGGCTCAGGGCCGACAATGGCGAGATGCTGCGCTCGGCGGCCGAGGCCGGGCTGGGCATCTGCATCCTGCCGAGCTTCATCGCGGCGTCGGGCTTCGAGAGCGGAACGCTGGAGCCGGTGCTTCGCGACTACCCCCTCGAGGAAGGCGGTCTCTATGCGGTAATGCCGCCGGGGCGGGCGACGACGGCCCGGGTGCGGGCTCTGGTGGAGTTTCTCGCGGCGCGGTTCGGGCCTGAGCCGGAATGGGACCCGTGCTGGATGCACAGGGAGGATTGTGCCTCCCCATATGAGGACGGGGAGGACAAGGAGGCGGCGACGCGCTAGAGCCTTCCCTTATGAGAAACGCCCTCCCGCTACTCGCCCTCCTCCTCGCCACCGCCTGCACGACCACGGCGCCCCGGGGGGATCCGCCGCCCGAGCCGCAGGCCGGACTCGCGGCCATACCGCCACCCGCCGATCCCGCCGCCGAGGACGCGCGCCTTCTCGCCTTCCTCGACTCGGCCTTCGACGAGAGCATCGCCTCGTCGCCCCAGACCCTGACCACGCTCGGCACCAAGACACTTTACGACCGGCTCGACGATTATACGGCCGCCCAGGCGGAGCGGCAGCAGGCGCTCCTGCAGGCGCAGCTGGCGCGGATGAAGGCGGAGTTCGACTATGCCAGGCTGAGCCCGGCCGGCCAGCTCAACTACCGCCTGTTCGAATATAATGCCGGCCGGGCCGCGGAGCAGTATCGCTGGCGCGACTACAGCTTTCCGATGTCGACCAACGGCAGCCCGGCCGGAGCCTTTCCAGTCTTCCTGATCAACCAGCACCGCGTCGACACTGTCGCCGACGCCGAAGCCTATATCGCCCGGATCCGCGAAACCGAGCGGGCGATGCGCGAGATCAATGCGCGGGTGCGGGCGCAGTCGGAAAAGGGCATCGTGCCGCCGAAGTTCAACTTCGCGCCGGTGCGCGCCGATGCCAGGCGCGCCATTTCCGGAGCTCCGTTCGGAGCGGGTGCGGATTCGCCTCTGCTCGCCGACTTCAGGAAGAAGGTGAACGCGCTCGACGCTCCCGCCGACGTCAAGGCGCGGCTGATCGGCGACGCTTCGGCGGCGCTGTCCGGCCAGTTCCGACGGGCCATCGGCGACATGCTGGCGACCCTGGACATGATCGAAGCGAAGGCCACGGGGAACAGCGGCGCGTGGAGCCTGCCGAGCGGCGCCGAATATTACGCCTCGCGGCTTCGGGCGCAGACCACCACCGACCTTTCGGCCGACAGGATCCACCAGATCGGCCTGGACGAGGTGGCCCGGATCCACCGCGAGATGGAGCAGATCAAGGCCCAGGTCGGCTTCAAGGGCACGCTCCGGCAATTCTTCCAGCACATCAAGACCGGCAAGCAGTTCAAATATCCGAACACAGACGCAGGGCGGCAGGAATATCTGAGGGACGCCAACGCCTTCATCGCCCAGGTGATGGCAAAAGCGCCCTTATGGTTCAGCCGGCTGCCCAAGGCGCCGCTTGAGGTCCGGGCGGTCGAGACCTGGCGGCAGGAGACGGCGTCGGTCGCCTTCTACAACCGGCCCTCGCCCGACGGCTCGCGGCCGGGCATCTATTATGTGAACCTGGCCGACATGAACCAGGTGCTGAAGCCGCAGATCGAGGGCATCAGCTATCACGAAGGGGCGCCCGGGCACCATTTCCAGATCGCTCTCCAGCAGGAGCTGGAAGGAGTCCCCAAGTTCCGCCGCTTCGGCGGCTACGGCGCCTACAGCGAGGGCTGGGGCCTCTATGCGGAGCGGATCGGACGCGAGATGGGCTTCTACCAGGATCCCTATTCGCTGTTCGGGCACCTCTCGCTGGAGCTGTGGCGGGCCGTGCGCCTCGTCACCGACACCGGCCTTCATTCCAAGCGCTGGACCCGCGAGCAGGCGATCGGATATTTCCAGGAGAATTCGCTCCTCTCCGAGCGCGACATCGTCAAGGAGGTGGAGCGCTACATCAACAATCCGGGCCAGGCGACGAGCTACAAGATCGGCCAGCTCAAGATCCTCGAGCTTCGCGAGCGGGCGAAGAGGGAGCTTGGCGCCCGCTTCGACATCCGCGATTTCCACGCCGTGGTGCTGGAGAACGGCCCGCTGCCGCTCGACATACTGGAGCAGCAGGTGGAGGCGTATATCGCGGCGAAGAAGGGGTGACGGTTTTGGGATCGTCACCCCGGACTTGATCCGGGGTCCACCTTCTTTAAGGCCTCGGTGCAGAAGAAGGTGGATGCCGGATCAGGTCCGGCATGACGAACTCGGAGGAGAGATGCGATGGCGAAGGGTCAGAAGAAGAGCAACAAGGAAGCGCGCAAGCCCAAGAAGGAGGTCAAGAAGACGATCGCCGCCAATCCGTCCACCAAGGGCGGCGGCGGGCTGTCGAACGGCTGATGGCCGAGCCCTTCGCCCGCCACCGGCAGCCCTGGAAGCAGGAGGAGATCCAGAAGCTCCACCTGCTCGCCGGCAAGGGCATGTCGCTGAAGGCGGTCGCCAAGGCATTGACCCGAACCGAGGAGTCGGTGAAGGAGCGCGCGAAACAGGACGGGCTGAAGATCAGCAAGTTGCGCTAGGGCGGAGTGCGCTGAACCTCAGCCGTCACCCCCGGGCTTGACCCGGGGTCCATCTTTTTCCCGGCCCTGGGTTGCAGAAAGAGGTGGATGCCGGGTCAAGCCCGGCATGACGAGCGACGCGAATCTAGAAACGAAGAGACCGAACATGGCCGATACGCCCCCCGACCGACTCTCGCTCAACCCGCGCAGCCCGTTTTTCGACGGCGAGCTGCTGCGCCGCGGAGTCGGCATCCGCTTCAAGGGCAAGGAGCGCACCGACGTCGAGGAATATAGCGTCTCCGAAGGCTGGATCCGCGTCGCCGCGGGGCGGAGCATGGACCGCTACGGCCAGCCGATGACGATCAAGCTCAAGGGCGAGGTCGAACCCTTCTTCCAGGACGCCAGGGCCGCGGAAGGAGCAGAGACGCCGGAAGAGGGCGGCGAGGCCTAGCTGGACTTTGTCCTGCCGAAGCAGAATCGTCACCCCGGACTTGATCTGGGGTCCACCTTTTTCACGATCCCAGCGGAGGAAGAAGGTGGATGCCGGATCAAGTCCGGCATCACGAATGACTCGCTTCCATCACAATAGGACA
>DATHBY010000102.1:0-1943 GCA_035295885.1 Allosphingosinicella sp. | reverse complement strand
CACCGAGAGCCAGGACTGGGCCGAGATGCTGCAGCGCATGTACAGCCGCTGGGCGGAACGCCGAGGCTACAAGGTCGAGCTGGTCGACCATCATGCCGGCGAGCAGGCGGGGATCAAGTCCGCCACCCTGATTATCAAGGGCGAGAACGCCTACGGCTATGCCAAGACGGAAAGCGGCGTCCACCGGCTGGTTCGGATCAGCCCCTACGATTCCAACGCCCGTCGGCACACCAGCTTCTCGAGCGTCTGGGTCTATCCCGTGGTCGACGACGATATCGACGTCGAGGTCAACGAAGGGGACCTGAAGATCGACACCTACCGCGCATCGGGGGCGGGCGGCCAGCACGTCAACACCACCGACAGCGCGGTCAGGATCACCCACGTGCCCAGCGGGATCATCGTCGCCTGCCAGAACCAGCGCTCGCAGCACAAGAACAAGGCCGAGGCGCTCAAGATGCTGAAGGCCCGGCTCTACGAGGCCGAGCTCCAGCGCCGCGAGGCCCAGGCGAGCGCGGAGCACGCCGCCAAGACCGACATCGGCTGGGGGCACCAGATCCGCTCCTACGTTCTCCAGCCCTATCAGCTGGTCAAGGATCTGAGGACCGGAGTCACCTCCACCGCCCCCTCCGACGTGCTCGACGGTGACCTCGACCGCTTCATGGCCGCCGCCTTGTCGCAGCGCGTGACGGGCGAGAAGGTCGAAGTCGAAGATGTCGATTAGGGCCGTCTGCCTCGCCTTGCTGCTCCTCGCGGCATGCAAGGACAGGGTCGAGGAATCGCCTTTCCCGAAGCCCAAGCGGCCGGTGTCGCCGATCGTCTCCGCGAGCTATTCCAATGAGGATGCGCGCGACAGCGTGCGCGAGGCGCAGACGGTGATGGATCTCGCCGATATCGAGGAGGGCATGTACGTCGCGGACATCGGCGCGGGCGAAGGCTATTATACGGTCCGGCTCGCGCCGCTCGTCGGCCGCAAGGGCCGGGTGCTGGCCCAGGACATCGTCCCGGAGACCCGCGACAAGCTCGCCAACCGAGTCACCCGCGAGGACCTCCACAACGTCGCCGTCAAGCTCGGCAAGCCGAACGACCCTCTGCTTCCCGACGGGTCCTTCGACCGGGTCTTCATGATCCACATGTACCATGAGATCGAGCGCCCCAGCGAATTTCTCTGGAACCTGCGCCCTGCCCTCAAGAAGCGCGGCCGGGTCGTCGTCGTCGACGCAGATCGTCCGACCGACCGGCACGGAACGCCGCCTCGGCTGCTCATCTGCGAGTTCGCCGCGGTCGGCTATCAGCTCACTCGCTTCGAGCGGCTCAAGGAATCCGAATCCTATTTCGCCCAGTTCGAGCCGGCCGGGCCGCGGCCGGAACCGAAGGACATACCGGTCTGCCCCGCGACCTGAGCGGTCATTCCGGCCGTGGAGCCGGAGTGGCTCTCAGCCCTTGAACCCCTGCGCCACCACATACCATTCGGACGAGCCCTTGCGGCTGGCCGGCGGCTTGGCGTGCTTCACGGCCGAGAAGCGCCGCTTCAATTCCGCCACGAGGCGGTTGTCGGCGCCGCCCGCCAGCACCTTGGCGACGTAGGCGCCGCCGGGCTTCAGCACCTCGCCCGCGAACTCCAGGCCCGCCTCGACCAGCGCCATGGTCCTGAGATGGTCGGTCTGCGGATGGCCGACCGTGTTCGCCGCCATGTCGGACAGGACCAGGTCGGCAGGGCCGCCCAGCGCCTCGCGCAGCCGATCCGGAGCGCTCTCGTCCATGAAATCGAGCTGGAGAATGGTGACGGCTTCGAGCGGATCAGTGGGAAGGAGATCGATGCCCACGACGGTCGCCTTCGGCACCTTCTTGCGCACCACCTGAGACCAGCCGCCCGGTGCGATGCCGAGGTCGACGATGCGGCTGGCGCCCTTCAAGAAGCCAAAGCGCTCGTCGAGCTCGATTAG
>DATHBY010000101.1:0-10793 GCA_035295885.1 Allosphingosinicella sp. | reverse complement strand
AAGGCAGGTTCAGCAGCAGGACGTGGATCAGCTTCTAACCGCGGGTCGCCAGTCGATCGACGCCCAGGGCCGCATGATGCTGCACGCTCTGCCGGCGCTCTATACTCTCGACGGGCTGCAGGGGGTGAAGAAGCCGCTCGGCCTCCATGCCGACAAGCTGGCCGTAGACATCCACGTCATCGCCGGCGATCCGTCGCCGGTGCGCAATCTCGATCTGTGCGTGCGCTCGGCGCACCTCGGGGTCGAGGCGATCGTCGCCTCGCCGGTGGCGGCGGGCAAGGCCTGCCTCAGCGACGAGGAGCGCGAGCTCGGCGTCGCCCTGGTCGAGCTCGGCGCGGGGGTGACCAACGTCTCGGTCTTCGCCGGGGGGATGCTGCTCGTCCTCAAGTCGATCGCGGTCGGCGGGATCGACATCACCGACGACAGCGCCTCCGCCTTCGGCACCCGCCGGGTCGAGGCCGAGCGGATGAAATGCTTCTACGGCTCGGCGACGACGAGCCCGCGCGACAATCACGACATGATCGAGCTGTCGCCGATCGCCGGATCCGAGGAAGGGACGGAGGCGGCCCGGATCACCCGGGCGCAGCTGATCGCGGTCATCCGCCAGCGGCTGGAGCATCTTACCGGCGAGATCGCGGCGTCGCTCAAGGATCTCGGCTTCGGCGGCCCGTTCGGGCGCCAGGTCGTGCTGACCGGCGGCGGCTCGGAGCTCAAGGGCATTGCCGACTATGCGCAGGGCGTCCTCGGGCGGGCGGTGCGGGTCGGCCGGCCGAGCCTGCCCGGGCTGCCCGACGCCCATTCCGGCCCTGCTTTCACCACCCTCGTCGGCCTCGCCCTGTTCGCCGCTTCGGACGAACTGGACCTGCGCTCGGTGATGTCGCCGGACCGGATCATGCCGCGCGAAACCGGCGGCAACATCGTCCAGCGGCTGATCAGCGCGGTGCGCAGTGGCTTTTGAGATTCACAGGCGTGGCTTCCGGGATTCACAAGCGTGACTTTTGGGACTCACACGGGGGTCCCCACACCGAAAAAATACCAGTTTGTTAACTTTTCGCTCGCGCCCAAGAATCGCTTGGTGCAAAAGGAGTTAACGATTGGTCCCGTTGGGCGAAGAGCAGGGGGAGAGCAAGTATGAGCATCGACTTCATCCGGCCGGAAGTAGATGAGCTGAGGCCCCGGATCAGCGTAATCGGAGTCGGCGGCGCCGGCGGCAACGCGGTCGCCAACATGATCGCCAATGACGTTCAGGGGGTCGACTTCCTCGTCGCCAACACGGACGCCCAGGCGCTCAACGCCTCGCCCGCCGACCAGCGAATCCAGCTCGGCCTCAGGATCACCCAGGGCCTCGGCGCCGGCTCCCGTCCGGAGATCGGCAAGGCCGCAGCCGAAGAGGCGATCGACGAAATCGAAAAGGCGCTCGACGGCGCCCATATGTGCTTCATCGCCGCCGGCATGGGCGGCGGCACCGGCACCGGCGCCGCCCCGGTCATCGCCAAGGCGGCTCGCGACCGCGGAGTGCTCACCGTCGGAGTCGTCACCAAGCCGTTCAGCTTCGAGGGCAACCGCCGCGGCCGATCCGCGGAGGCCGGCATCGCCGAGCTTCAGCAGCATGTCGACACGCTGATCGTCATCCCCAACCAGAACCTCTTCCGGATCGCCAACCCGAACACGACCTTCAAGGAAGCGTTCATGATGGCGGATGAGGTGCTCCAGCAGGGAGTCCGCGGGATCACAGACCTGATGGTCATGCCCGGCCTCATCAACCTCGACTTCGCCGACGTCCGCTCAGTGATGGGCGAGATGGGCAAGGCGATGATGGGCACCGGCGAAGCCTCCGGCGACAATCGCGCCATCGAGGCGGCCGAGAAGGCGATCGCCAACCCCCTGCTCGACGGAGTCAGCATGAAGGGCGCCCGCGGAGTGATCATCTCGATCACCGGCGGCGAGGACATGCGGCTGATGGAGGTCGACGAGGCCGCCAGCCACATCAAGGAGCTGGTCGATCCCGATGCCAACATCATCTGGGGCTCGGCCTTCAACAACGACCTCGAGGGCAAGATCCGTGTCTCCGTCGTCGCCACCGGAATCGATGCCGAGGCGGTGACCCAGGCGCCGCCGATGCCGGCCAAGGTCTTCACCTTCCCGGGCGCCCGCACCGCCGCCGCGGCGCCGACCGCCGAAGCCTCCAAGGTCATGCCGACTGCGCCGGAGCCGGTCGCCGAAGAGTCCGAAGCCGTCATGCCCGACCCGCTGGCCGCGCGCGAGAATGCCGACGAGCTGACTCTCGACGAGCCGGTCGCCGAGGCGGAAGCGGGCGACGAGCTTCTGCTCGACGCGGCGATGCTCGGCGACGAGGACGATGGCGGCGAGAGCTTCATCGAGGAGGATTTCGCCGGCGGCCCTGAGAGCGTCGCCCCGGGCACTCGAAGCTGGATCGACGGCGAGGCGGAAGCCCCGGCCGAGGCCGAGGCCCGGCCGGCGCCCCGCGAGGGCGGAACCCTGTTCGAGCGCATGTCGAGCATCGCCCGCGGCGCCGCCAAGGCCCAGGTCGAGGAGGAGCCCCAGCCCCGCCTCCGCCGCGACCCGCTGGACATCCCGCGCTTCCTCGGGCGGCAGAACAACCAATAGCGTTTTCCTCCCCATCGAACATGGGAGGGGAGGCGCGTAGCGGGGTGGACGAGCAAAAGGCGCGGACCGCCGTGGTTCTCGCGCAATAACCTCTTGCTCTTCAGCCAGTTAGCCCTCGTCCATGCTGCGCATGGTCTCCTCGCCGAGGCTTCGCCGCAGGGAGGCAACTATTGAGCGCATGTGGGTTGCCCCTTCCATCCTCCTCCTCTCTAACCGCCGCATGACTTCATTGCGGAGGGGCGTCCGGTTTGGCTTGGCCTTACTGGGTGCGGGGACAATGCTCGGCGCCGCGCCGGGTTCGGCGCAGACCGCCACGACCGGCGCTTTCACGGAGCGGCCGCGCGACGCCCTGTCGCGCAACCTTCGCACCCTCGCCGCCAATCCGAAGAGCGCGACGGCGCTGATGGGCGCCGGCAAGGCGGCGCTGGACCTGGGGGACCCGCAGGCGGCGCTCACCTTCTTCGCCCGCGCCGAGGAGCAGATGCCGAGGGACGGCCGGGTGAAGATGTGGATCGCCTGCGCTCTGGTCCAGCTCCAGCAGCCCCACGCGGCCCTCAAATTCTTCCGCGACGCCGCCGACCTCGGAGTGCCGGCGGCCGACCTCGCGCGCGACCGCGGCCTCGCTCACGATATCGCCGGCAATACCCGCGAGGCTCAGCGCGACTACCGAATGGCGCTGCAGAAGGGCCGCGACGACGAGGTGACGCGGCGGCTCGCTTTGTCGATGGCGATCAGCGGCGAGCGCGAGCCGGCGCTCCGGCTGCTCGAGGGCCAGCTGCTGGTCCGCGACCGCTCGGCCGAGCGCGCTCGCGCTCTGATACTGGCGCTGACCGGCGATACCGCCGGCGCAACCCGAGCCGTCCAGGCGGCGATGCCCGGGCCGCAGGCGGGAGCGATGAGCCCTTTCCTGGCCCGGCTGCCGACCTTGTCGCCGGCGGAGCGGGCGCTGGCCGTCCATCTCGGCGTCTTCCCCAGCGACGGCCGAACCTCGGCGCCTTCGACCTATGCGGTGAACGACTTCGCCAGCGCTGTCACCGATGCAGGCCGCCCGGACTCGAGCCAGGGATCGCTCGCCCGCCGCTCGCCCACGCCCCAGCCGGTATCGACCGCGCCGCGCCGGCGCCCGGGCAGCGGGGAGACCGCCGCCGCGGCGTCTCCGCGCGCGACGGCCGCCCGTCCGGCCACCAGGCCCGTCGCCGAGGAAGGCCTCGCCGCCGCGGTACGGCGCTCGACGGCCAGCCGTCCGGCCGCCCGCCCCGGTGCCGAGGAAGGGCTGGCCGGAGTGAGGCCGCGCTCGACTGCCAGCAGCCCGCCATCCAGCCCGGGCTTCGACGACATCAACCCCGCATGGAGTTTGTCGCGGGGTCTCCTCCCGACTCAGCAGCGCCGCCAGGCCGAAACCAAGCCCAAGCCGGCGGAAGCGGCTCCGGGGCGCGCCGAAGCCCGGTCCGAAACCGTGGCGGCCGCCGTCGTTCCCAGCGCTCCGGCGGTCGTCGCTGAGCAGAATCCGGCGGCGACTCCGGCACCGGCGGCTGCTTTTCCGCCGCCGCAGCCGCCGCCGGAAGTCCACCCGCAAGCCGAAGTCCAGCCCCAGCCCCAGCCCGAAACCCAGTCGCTGCCGGCCGAAACCGAGTCGCTGCCGGCCGAAGTCCGGATCGCCGCCGTCGAGCCCTCCGCGCCGCCGCCCCAGGCGGAAGCCGTTCCCACCGGCAGCCGGCTGGCCGATCTTTCGGCGGCGATTGCCGACATCGGCGAACCCAAGCCCGCCCCGGCACGGGCCGCCGCGGCCAAGCCGAAGCCGGCCGCCCGCGCCGCGGCGGCTCCGGCGAAGAAGCCGGCGGCGGCACCGGCCGATCCGAGCCGGGTATGGGTTCAGATCGCCGGGGGCGCCGACAAGGCCGCGCTGCCGCGCGAATATGCCCGCCTCAAGGCGAAGGCGCCCAGGCTGCTCGGCGCCCACAGTGCCTGGACTGCTCCGCTCAACGCCACCAACCGCCTGCTGGTCGGCCCCTTCGCTGGCGCGAAAGAGGCGCAGTCCTTCGTCAACCAGCTCAAGGCGCAGGACCTGAGCGGGTTCGCCTGGACCAGCGAGGCCGGGCAAAAGGTCGAGAAGCTGCCCGCCAAGTGAGGCCGGCGGCCCGCTACGCCTGCGACCCCGCGGCTTCGCGCGGGCGTCTGCACCGGCAGCCCGAAACCGGCAAGAGAGGGCCCCGCGACGCCTTCCAGCGCGATCGCGACCGGATCATCCATTCAGTCCCGTTCCGCCGCCTCCGGCACAAGACCCAGGTCTTCGTCGCGCCGGACGGCGACCATTTCCGGGTGCGCCTCACCCACAGCCTCGAAGTCGCGCAAATCGGCCGCACCATCGCCCGTGCGCTCGCCCTCAACGAGGACCTCACCGAGGCTTTGTGCCTCGCCCACGATATCGGCCACCCCCCGTTCGGCCATTCCGGAGAGGAGGTGCTGCAGGCGGAGATGGCCGGGGTCGGCGGCTTCGACCACAATGCCCACACGATCCGGCTGCTGACCCGCCTTGAAAGCCCCTACCCCCGCCACGTCGGGCTGAACCTCAGCTGGGAGACCCTGGAAGGGCTGGCCAAGCATAACGGGCCGGTCACCGACCCGCCCTGGGCGCTTGCCGAAGCCGATTGCGAATTCCCGCTGGACCTGGGGACCTGGCCGAGCCTGGAGGCGCAGGTGGCGGCGGTCGCGGACGACATCGCCTACGACAATCACGACATCGACGACGGCCTTCGCGCCGGCCTGTTCAGGCTTCGGGAATTGTTGGAGGTGCCGATGGTCGCCCGGGCCTGGAATGAGGTCCGCGCCCGTTTCCCGGATGTCGACGAGGCGCGGCTGGTGCCGGAGCTGGTCCGCGACCAGATCGGACTGATGGTCGGCGATGTGCTCGAGGAGACGGCGCGGCGGCTGGAGCGCGTCCCGGTGGAGACGGCCGACGACGTGCGCAACGCGGGCCGGCCGCTCGCCGGCTTCTCGCCGGCGCTGGCGGCGGAAGAGGCCGAGCTGAAGCGCTTCCTCCACGCACGCATGTACAATGCGCCGCCGGTGACGGCGGTGCGCGACCAGGCGCAGGGAGTCGTCGCCGGTCTGTTCGCCGCCTATCGTGACGATCCGGCCCGGCTGCCCCCGGGCTGGCTGGAGCCAGAGGCGGACGAGGTGACGACGCTTCGGGCGATCGGCGACTTCATCGCCGGGATGACCGACCGCTACGCCGTCCGCCAATATCGCGAGCTGGTCGGGGCGGTCGAGCTTCCGGAGGGCTTTTGAAATGCGGGTGGCGATGATCGGAGGTACCGGTCTCGTCGGCTCCCTCGCCGCATCGAAGATGCTGGCGAAAGGCTGGAACGTGGCCGCGCTGCTTCGGCGGCCGGGCGGGGTCGTCCACCCCGGCTGGGGCGAGCATGTCGCGCCAGCGGCGCAATGGCCGGTACTCGTCGCCTCGCTGCGGCCGGAGGCGGCGGTTTCGGCGCTGGGCACGACGATGCGCCAGGCCGGTTCGCAGGAGGGATTCCGAGCCGTCGACTTCGACATGGTGGTCGCATTCGCCGGCGCGGCGGCGGCGGCCGGAGCGCGTCGGATGGTGGCCGTCTCCTCGGTCGGGGCGGACCGCGGGTCGGGGAGTTTCTACCTTCGGATCAAGGGCGAGATGGAAGCGGCGCTCGAGGAGCTCGGCTTCGAGCGGCTCGACATTTTGAGGCCCGGCCTGCTGCGCGGCCCTCGCGGCGGCGACCGCCGCCTCGGCGAGAGGATCGGGATCGCGGTCAGCCCCGCCGTCAACCTGTTCCTGAGGGGCAGGTTCGACCGTTTCGCCGCGATCGATGCCGATCTCGTCGCCTCGGCCATCGATACCTGCCTCGGCTTGTCGGAGCCGGGGGTTTTCCGCCACGACAATCGTGCCATCCGCCGGCTGGCGCGGCCGTAGCCCTGCCTTCAAATCGCCTCGGACATCGTCTAAGCCGCGCCCTTCCTGCAAAATCCGGACCCGACGTGACCCTTTACGCCCGCTTCGCCGCGCACCTGGACGCCATTCTCGACGCCCTCGAAGGCGACGGTGCGCTCGCGCCCGGAATCGAGCGCAAGTCGGTGGCGGTCGAGCCGCCGCGCGACCCCGCCCACGGCGACCTCGCCACCAACGCGGCGATGGTGCTGGCCAAGAAAGCCGGGACCAGCCCGCGGGCGCTGGCCGAGCTGATCGTGCCGAAGCTGGAGGCGCTGGAGGAGGTTAGGGCCGCCGAGGTCGCCGGGCCCGGCTTCATCAATATCCGTCTGTCCGCCGAAGTCTGGCACGACGAGCTGCGCGCGATCCTGTCCGACGGCCCGTCCTATGGCCGCTCGCAGATCGGTGCCGGACGCCGGGTGAACGTCGAATATGTCTCCGCCAATCCGACGGGGCCGATGCATATGGGCCACTGCCGTGGCGCCGTCGTCGGCGACGCCCTGGCGAGCCTGCTCGAACATGCCGGCTATGCCGTCACCCGCGAATATTATGTCAACGACGCGGGCGCCCAGGTCGACGTCCTCGCCCGCTCGGCCCACATCCGCTACCGCGAAGCGCTCGGGCGGGAAGTCGGCGAGATCCCCGAAGGCCTCTATCCGGGAGATTATCTGAAGCCCGTCGGCGAGGCGCTCGCGGCCGAGTTCGGCGAGGCCCATGCGGATTCGCCGGAGAGCGAGTGGCTGGAGATCTTCCGCAAGCGCACGGTCACCGCGATGCTCGACCTCATCCGGGCTGACCTCGCCAAGCTCGGAGTCCACCACGATCTGTTCGCCTCCGAAGCCGAGGTGCAGCAATCCGGCGCCGTCGATCGCGCCTTCGCCCTGCTCGCCGACAAGGGCCTGGTCTACCGGGGCACTCTGCCGCCGCCCAAGGGCAAGACCCTCGAGGACTGGGAGCCGGTCGAGCTTCTCCTCTTCCGCTCCACGGCTTTCGGCGACGACCAGGACCGGCCGATCAAGAAGTCGGACGGCAGCTGGACCTATTTCGCCGCCGACACCGCCTATCACATGAAGAAGCTCGAGGCCTCGGACGAGCTGATCAACGTCTGGGGCGCGGACCATACCGGCACCGTGAAGCGCACTCAGGCCGCCGTCCAGGCCCTCGCCGGGCGCCCCGCCCTCGACGTCAAGCTCGTCCAGATGGTCCGGCTCCTTCGCAACGGCGAGCTGGTCAAGATGTCGAAGCGGTCGGGGAGCTTTGTTACGCTTGCCGAGGTGGTTGAGGAGGTAGGCAAGGACGTCGTCCGATTCACCATGCTGACTCGAAAGAACGATGCCCAGATGGACTTCGACTTCGCCAAAGTCGTCGAAGCTTCGAAGGACAATCCGGTCTTCTACGTCCAATATGCCCATGCCCGGATCTGCTCGCTGAACCGCCGGGCGGCCGAAGCCGGGCTGGACCGGAGCGGGCCGGGAAACCTCTCCCTGCTGGACGAGGAGGAGCTGGCGCTGGTCAGGATCGCCGCGCAGTTCCCGAGGATCGTCGAGGCCGCGGCCCAGGCGCATGAGCCGCACCGCATCGCCTTCTACCTCGGCGACCTCGCCGCCGCCTTCCACGCGCTGTGGAACCGCGGCAACGACGACCCTTCGCGCCGCTTCCTGATTGAAGATAATCAGGAATTAACCAGTGCGAGACTAGAATTGGCGGCGGCGATAGGGCAGATTTTGAGGAACGGTCTGGCGATCATGGGCGTGACCGCCGCCGAGGAGATGCAGTGATGACCGACATTCGCGCCGACGATCCTGCCTTCGACAATGAGGACCGCCTGCCCTGGCTCGAAGCGGTCGAAGAGGAAGACGGCGAAAGCGGACCCTCGGCGCTCAAGCTGATCGCCGCGGTCCTCATCGGCCTCGCCGTGATCGGCGGAATCGTCGGCGGGATCTTCTGGATGAGCAATCGCGACAGCGGCACAAGCGGCGCGCCCGAGCTTATCAAGGCGCCCGAAGGCGCCTACAAGGTCAAGCCGGACTCGCCTGGAGGGATGGCCGTCGAAGGCCAGGGCGAGACCGCGTTCGACGCCGCCCAGGGCGGCACCCCGAGCGCCAGCATCGACACCGGCGCCGTCGCGGAAGCTCCGGTGACGGCGCAGCCCAAGGGCCAGGCCCCGGCCGAGAAGGAGCCGCCCCTGCTGAAGGCCCCGCCGCCGAGCAATGTCCCGGCCGCCAAGGCGGAAACGCCCGCAACTCCGGCCGCGACCCCGGCCGCCGCCGGCGCCACCGTCCAGCTCGGCGCCTTCCCCAGCGCGGCTTCGGCCGAAAAGGCGTGGAAGGCGATGTCGGGCCGCTTCAGCTATCTGGCGCCGCTCTCCCACAACGTCGTCGCAGCCCAGGTCAACGGCAAGACCTGGTACCGGCTGCGCGCCAGCGGCCCCGGAGCGGCCAACGTCTGCGGGCGCCTGCGCGTGGCCGGGGAGAATTGCCTCAGGGTGGATTGAGGAAGGCGTTCGTCCCCTGCGCCGTCATTCTGAACTGTTTCAGCATCCGGGATGGAGCCGCCTCGCAGCGGAGAACTGCACCCTGAAACAGGTTCAGGGCGACGGGGAGGTGGACGCCTCGACTTGCTCACCAGGCGAAGCTAATCCGCGGCCATGCAAGCCGCCATCTACGCCCCTGCCGGGCTCCAGCTCACCCCGGACGAGCGCGCTTTCTTCCGCGACGCCGATCCCGTCGGCTACATCCTATTCAGGCGCAATATCGCGACCCGCGAGCAGATGCGGGCGCTGATCGGCGAGCTGCGCGAGCTCCAGGGCCGCGACGATCTCCCGATTTTGATCGACCAGGAAGGCGGCCGGGTGGCCCGGATGAGGCCGCCTGAATGGCCGGTCTTTCCGGCCGCCGAGGCGTTCGCCCGGCTCTACGAGAAGGCGCCGATGAGCGCGATCGAGGCGGCCCGCGCCAATGCCTCGGCGATCGCCGTCCTGCTCGCGGAGGTGGGCGTGAACGTCGATTGCCTGCCGGTGCTCGACGTCCGCCAGCCCGGGGCCACCGATATCGTCGGCGACCGGGCTCTGGGAGCCGAACCGATGCAGGTTGCGGCGCTCGGGCGGGCGGTGCTCGACGGGCTCGCCGCCGGCGGAGTGGCAGGCGTGATCAAGCACATGCCGGGGCACGGCCGGGCGCTGGTCGACAGCCACAAGGAAATGCCGGTGGTGGGCGCGTCGGAGGCGGAGCTGGAAGTGGATCTCGAGCCGTTCCGCACGCTCAGCCGCTCGCCGATGGGGATGACCTGCCACTGCGTCTTCACCGCCTGGGACCCGGAACGGCCGGCAAGCCAGTCGCCGGCGGTGATCGCCGACGTGATCCGCGGCCGGATCGGCTTCGACGGCTTCCTGATGTCCGACGACATCGGCATGCACGCCCTGGCGGGCGGCTTCGCCGACCGCGCCCGGGGGGTGATGGAGGCTGGCACCGACGCGGTCCTGCATTGCTCGGGGGTGATGGACGAGATGGCCGCCGTGGCGTCGGCGGCGGGGGAGCTGTCGCTGGAGGGGCGCGAGCGGCTGGAGCGCGCGATGGCGAGCGTCGCAGCGGCGGGCGAGGGGCTGGTCTATGAGGCGCTGGCGGAAAAGCGGGACAGGTTGCTGGCCCTGGCCTGAGCCATCCTTCGGCGGAAGCGAATCCACGGTCTGGAGAGGCTGCACGAATATCTGGCGGAGCAAGGCCCGGCTGGGACAGCCGATGCGCTGCTGGGCGCGGTCCTGGAGAAGGTCGAAGCTCTGGAACGATTTCCGCATCGCGGAAGCGTGCCCAGGGAACTGGCCGGGCTAGACTTTGTCCTGCTGAAGCAGGATCGTAACCCCGGACTTGATCCGGGGTCCACCTTTTTCTCAATCCCGGTGGAGGAAGAAGGTGGATGCCGGATCAAGTCCGGCATGACGAATGCCTCGCTTCCATCACAATAGGACAAAGTCTAGAGCGGAATGCGTAAAACCTGATCGTCACCCCGGGCTTGACCCGGGGTCCACCTTCTTCCCGGCCGTTGCAGAAAGAACGGTGGATGCCGGGTCGAGCCCGGCATGACGCTGCAGATTTAGCGCCCGATGCTCTAGACTTTGTCCTGCCGAAGCAGAAATCGTCACCCCGGACTTGATCCGGGGTCCACCTTTTTCTCAATCCCGGTGGAGGAAGAAGGTGGATGCCGGATCAAG
>DATHBY010000100.1:0-8965 GCA_035295885.1 Allosphingosinicella sp. | reverse complement strand
GTGTCTTACCTATCTAATACACGTGAGGCTATTTGATCGAAATTGCACTGATCGCTCATTCCGGCTGCACCGGCGGCGGGCAAGGCAGATCGGCGGCTTACCCGAAGGCACAACGAATGCGCACCCGACTGCATGTCTTTTGCTCCCTTGCCGCACTGTCGGCCGGCCTTGCCGCGCCCGCCCTGGCCCAGGCCCCGGCTCCGGCCCCGCCGGGACCGCCCGCGCGGCCCGCGCCGGCCGGCGAAAGGTCCAACGAAGTGGTGGTCACGGGGACCCGCTCGGAGGTCATCGCCACTCCGGACCGGGTCAGCTTCAACGTCGCCAACGACCTGCAGGTCCAGACCGGCACGGTGGCCGACGCGCTGCGCGCCGTCCCGGGGGTGGAAGTCGACCTCCAGGGCCGGGTCAGCCTGCGCGGCGATCCGGGAGTGACCATCCTGATCGACGGACGCCCCTCGGCGATGCTTCGCGGCGAATCGCGGGGCGACGTCCTGCTGTCGATGCCGGCCGGGCAGATCGAGCGGGTCGAGGTGATCACCAACCCCTCCGCGGCGATGAGCCCGGAAGGGTCGGGCGGAGTGATCAACCTCGTCACCAGGCAGGTGCGCAAGGACACTCGCTCGGCGACGATCCGGGCGACGGCCGGGCCGGAAGGCCGCGGCGGGCTCAACCTCAGCGGCGCCCATTCCGGCTCGGGCCTGACCCTGACGGGGGAGCTCGGCTATCGCAGGATGACGGGCGAGGCGGAGGCCGTCCAGCTCCGCTCGCGCCTCGACCCCGTCTCCGGCACCTTCCCGGCCAGCCGCCAGGAATCCGTGCTCGACAACGTCTTTTCCTCCCGAACCGGCCGCTTCGGAGTCGAATATGATCTCGACAAGAAGAACCGGCTCAGCACCGAGCTGAGCTACCGCGACGGCAGGATCGACGTCGAGCGGACCGACAGCTTCGCCGGCGCGAACGCCGCCGCCTCCTACGGCCGGGTCTCCGACATCGACCTGTTCCAGCGGGGCCTCGGCGCGAGGGCGTCGTGGCGGCGGACCCTGCCGGGCAAGGAGCATGAGCTCGTCGCCGATCTCGAGGTCGAGCGGGGGCGGCAGAAGCGCGAGGTCGAAGCGGTCACCGAATTCGCCGCCGGCCCGACCGCCTTCGAGCATATTCGCAATTCCGGCCGACGTACCGACTACAGCGCCAAGCTCGACTACAAGCGCCCGCTCGGCAAGGACGGCTCGCTGAACCTGGGCTACCAGGGCAATTCCGGGCGGAGCGGATTCGACTCTTTCGGAGCCCGAGGACCGAGCCTCGGCGCCCTGCTTCCGGTCCCCGGCCTCACCAACGCCTTCGATTACGACCAGGTCGTCCATGCCCTGTTCGGAACCTACCGGGTCGATCTCGGCAAAGTCGACGCCCAGCTCGGCCTTCGCCTCGAGCAGGTCGAGACCGCGATCGGCCAGATCACCGACGGCCTCAGCTTCGAGCGCGACTATTTCCGCGCCTATCCGACGCTCCATCTCGGCTACACTTTGTCGAAGACCGATCAGCTCCGGGGCAGCTACAGCCGCCGGATCCAGCGTCCCTCGCCCCAGGATCTCAACCCCTACACCTTCTACATCGACCCCCAGAATTTGCGCCGCGGCAACCCCTTCCTCCTGCCCGAGGTGACCGACAGCTTCGAGCTTGGCTGGCAGCACCGCAAGGCCGGCAACTTCTATTCGCTGACCGGCTTCTACCGCCGGTCGAGCGGCGGAGTGACCGACATATTGAGCGATCTGGGCGGCGGCATCTTCCTGACCACCCGGGCCAACCTCGCGACGGCCGAGCGCGCCGGGGTCGAGCTGGTCGCCAACGGCAAGCTGAGCAAGACTCTGACCTACAACGCGTCCGGCACCTTCCTGTGGAACGAGATCGATCCCCGCGTCGGCGGCATCTCCGCTCCGCGCTCCGGAACCACCGGCACGGTCCGGGCCAACCTCAGCTGGCAGCCGACTCCCAAGGACTTCTTCCAGCTCAACGCCACCTATGCCGGCAAGCAGCTTCTGCCGCAGGGCTATCGCCGCTCCGGGCCGGTGCTCAACCTCGGCTATCGCCGCAAGGTCGGCGACCGGCTGAGCCTCCTCCTCACCGGCCAGAACGTGCTCGATTCCGCGAAGCAGGTCGTCGTCTTCGAGACTCCGGCGCTGCGCGACCGCTTCACCCAGCACGGCACCGGCCGGGTCGTCCTGCTAGGCCTCTCCTACAATCTGGGCGGCCAGACCGGACGCAAGAAGCCGGAGCCGGGCTTCGACTTCCAGCAGGGCGGCGGCGAAACCCCGCAATGACCGGAGACGGCACCCCGGCGAGCGGCTCGCCGGCTATTGCAATGTAGGAAATGTTCTGGTTTCGTTCATGCATGAGCGATCAGGACGACCTGCCCCGCAAGCCCCACCCCGACCCGGAGGTCGAGGCTCTGCTCCACTTCGCCCCGGTGGTGCGCAAATGCGTCCGCCATGACGGCTGGCTCGCCGAACGGCAGCGCGAGTTCATCATCGCCCTCACCGTGATCGGCCATGCCGAGCAGGCGGCGATCGCGGTGGGCGGAACGATGAGCGGCGCCTACAAGCTGCGCTCCGCCGATGGCGGCGAGGGCTTCGCCAGGTCCTGGGACTCGGCCCTCGCCCTCCACCTGCGCCGCAACCCGCGCCCGGCGCCGAAGGGGCGCCCGTCCCGGGGCGAGATCGAATCCGGCACCGGCCGCAAGCCGTGGCCGGCCGCGGGCGCTCCCGCTCCGCCCGAGCCCGTCGACCCCGAGCAGGAGGCGCGCGACGCCGACCTTTTTTGGAAGCAGATGCTCAAGCTCTACCGCGGCAAGCTGGTGGCGGAGCGGCAGGCGCGCCTCGAGGGCCGGATCGTCGAGGCCGATCACTATGTCTGGCAGCTGAGCTGGCTGGAGGTGGTCTTCGATCTCGGCGGCCATGCAGCGAAATTGCTCGAAGCCCTGAGGTGCGGCGACCGCAGCTTGTGGGACGTGACCGCGACTCCGGTTAGCGAAATGCTCGGCCGGGTCCGCCGTGAAATCTGGCTCGAGAAGGGGGAGGCCGACCGCCCGCCGCCCCCGCCCCCCGGCCCCCGCGACAGCTTCTGCATGATCCGGCCGCGGCACGAACACAGCCCGGAACGGGACGGCGACTATCGCGAATGGCTTCGCCGCCAGCAGGAGAATGAAAGCCTCGCCGCCGAGGCCCAGCGCGAATGGGAGGAGAAGGCGCGGGTGGAGGCGGAAGCATGGGCTGAAAGGGAGGCCGGGAAGGGCGGCGGCGACGGCGACGGCGGCGAGGGGGAGGGGCCGCCGTGAAGTTCTTCGTCCCCTACGCCGCCGACGACGCCCATGCCGAGCAGATCTGGAGCGACTCCCGGGCCGACCTCTTCGATCTCGGCCTGCCGACGACGAAGCGCCGGATCTGGGCCCTGTCCTTCGACGTCCACAACCCCGCCTGCCTCCTCCACATCGGCCGCGAGGTCCCCGACGAATACGGGCCGGCCATGCTCATTTTCGAGGCGAGCGACATCGATGTCTATTATGTGTGCACGCCGTATAACGGGATTCTGGGCGGGGAGCCTTTCGTGCTCGGACTGAGCGAGCGGGGAAGGGCGATCGACTTCGACGAGGTGGTTGAGGGGAATGCGTGAGGCCCGCGACTCTACCCCTTCACCGGCATTTTCGAGTCGTGGCTCCGATGACGGACGGGTCGCCCACTTCCTTGAACTCCATCCTGAAGGTCCATCCCCGGCCGACCATGGCCCGGAACAGGGCGGACGAGCACCACATCTTGTCGGACATCGACTGGAGATGGGTGCGGAAATCTTTCCTGTCGCCCTTCTGGAACGAGTCCATCTCATAGACCTGCTTCACCGAGCGGCCGGCGCAGTCCACCGACTGCTCGATGAGCTTGGTCCGCCGGCCGGACTGGGGCTTCGTCTCGGCGATCCTCTTTTCGTCGCTCCGGAACAGGGCGCAGACGTGGGCGTCGAGCGCGGCCGGGTCCATGGGCGCCCGCGGCCGGACCGATGCCGGGGGCCCGATCCTCATCGGCGGGGGCGGAGCCGGAAGTGCAACTATCGGCGGCCCATATCTGCACGGCCCGAGCCTCGCCAGGGCATTGCGGCGGGCTTCCTCGTACAGACGGGCGATCACCGGCGACGGCGGGTAATCGACGGCCCCGCTTCCGATCACTCGGCCATTCTTGTCGAGACGCCTGAACTCCCAGCGGACGCCCGGGTCGAACTTCTCGAGCAGCTCGGTCCGGTAGGGGTGAACCCGGCCCTGGGCGATCGTGTAATCGACCGAGCCCCTGGTGTCCTTCGGGTCGTCCGCCGCCATCCGCTGGGGAGTGCCCCAATAGCCCGGGTTGAACCAGGGGTCCGAGCCCGCCCGCCACTCGATCCGCTCGGGCTCGGCCGCCTCAGGATCAGGAACCGGCATATAGGCATGAACCCGGGCCATCGTCGGGATGCCCAGCCCGGCTTCGGTCGGATCGTAATGGACCACCAGCCGGTACGACCCGTCGGCGTTCGGAACTCCGATATAGACGTAGGTCACCCGGGCCGGCGCCGACCCCTCCCTGGAGACAAGCACCTGAGCCTCCAGCCGCCCGCCCTTACCCCACCCCCCGCCGCACAACTCCTCCGCCCCGGCGGTGGCCGGGAGGCAGAGCAGCGCGAGGACGGCGAGGCAGCGCATGGGATTTCCGTTTGGTCTGAGGGAGTTCTAGATCGGATTGATAAACGGGGACACGTTCATTTTTTGCGGATAAACGGATACGTACTTTCTTTCGAAAAGCTACGTGTCCCTCTCCTGTCCAGGTATATGTAACCACGACGAAGGGCATCAAGAGGCCCTGGCAGGCTTGCACTCGGCGGCGGCCCCAAGCACAAGGCAGCATGTCAACAGTTCATCTCGTTCCTGACGATCTGCAGCAGATGTATCGCGTCAAGGAATGGCGGAACGCCGCAGGGGTGCTGGCTACCGCCTGTCCCGACGAATGGGCGGATGTCATATCAGTGCTGAGAGAGTTTCGACTCTTGCGATCGCAGGTCCAGGCCGCTGGAAAGAACCGTTCTCCAATTGCTCAGCTTATCGACAGCAAATTTACCCAGCTAGGCTGGAGGGAGAAGAGCTTCCGCACGGCGATTACAATCGACGAAGACACGTTCGAAAGTCCTACACACAAAGTTGATTGTTTCAAAGGACGAGTAGCCCTCGAACTGGAGTGGAACAACAAAGATCCTTTTTTTGATCGAGATTTGAATAATTTTCGCTTGCTATTTGATTTGCGCGCAATCGATGTCGGAGTTATTATTACTCGAGCCAGCGAGCTGCAGACCATTTTCAACGACTTGGGTAAAGGTTCTTCGTACGGTAACTCAACCACACATCATGAAAAACTGTGGCCTCGGCTGGATGGTGGGGGTGGAGGTGGTTGTCCCGTGTTGACATTTGCCATCACGCCCGATCTCTATGTGAATGATGGTCCGCCGACAGCAGCGACGGTCCAGCAGATGCCCGTAGTGAGCTCGGATGAGGACGCCGAGGCCTGAGTCTACTCTGCTGCCAAGTTTGTCGCGCTGTTGTAACTGTAGGTGTCCCAGGTCGGCTTGTAGTCTGGATCCGCCTGATTGCCCCATACACTCCAGCCACGTCGCTTGCCGCGGCTGAACATCTCGAGCCTCGGTGTAAAGCTGCAATCCTCGATAATCTTGTACTGCTCGTCAGGCTTGCGACTGTGCTCGCGTTTACGACTTTGAATCATGTTGACTTGGCTCCGGCCGGGCGCAAGCGTGCGGGCGTTCTTCCCGCGGACGCCGAACAGGAGCAACTCGGTCACGTTTCGAAAGTAGAAGCCGACGCCGCGCCCGTCCGACCCGCCGTCCTTGCGGATCTTGTGCCAGACAATGTTGGAAATGTAACGATAGCCCCAAGCCTCCATCACCTTCATTCCCTCGGGTAACAAGGCGTTCGGGACCCAGAGGTACAGGTGCGAAGGGTCAGCCGCGATGTCGGCAACTGGCAATTCGCAAATCTCATTCAGCGTCATCGTGCCGTAGCGTGAAAGCCTTTTATGCTCTGGCGCGACCTTGCCCGTACGGTTCTGGAACTGCCAGGGTGGGTCTGCGAGGATGGTCCCGAACCGCTTTCCGCGGGCGCTGGCCAGAAGGTCTATCGCCGCTACCGAGATAGGTTCGTCGGGTGAGAACATATAGGGATCTTTAAGCGATGTGCTTAGAGGGGTCAACGCGGGATTCCGCATATTGCGAAATTTAGTCGTGGGTAACTCTCGAGGATGAATAAGCTCCCGCTCCCCGCTGAGGATGCTGCGACCGCCCGGCCCAAGACCGGCCGAACGCGAACCGGCACGTTGAGCGCCTCCGCTTTGGGCACCTCTCCCTATCTCCGCGCCCCAACCTCCTTCAGCTCGAACCCCACGATCTTCCCGTCCCACCGGCACTGGAAGGACCGCTTCCGCCCCTCCCCCTCGACGGCGCCCCAGACCACAACCTTGGCGGCGCTGCGGTAGACGACGTCGATGATCCGCACGGCCCCGTATTGCGAGGCGTGCGCCGTGCAGGCGGCGCGGGCGGCCGGCCCCGGGTCCTCCTTCGGCGCCCTGTCCGGCTTGTCGGCGGCCCTGACCGCGGCGCCGACGGCGCTCGCCGCGATGCTCGCCGCGCAGCCGCCGAGCGGCAGCGCTCCGAGCGCGAGCAGAATCAGGATCGGTCGGCGCATGTCTGTTCCTTCGCGGCTTGGCGGCTTCGCGTGTAATCCAACTCTCTAACGTTCGTGCCGCATCAAACGCATCGGGAAATCTCGCCCCAAGCCGAAAGCCGGAACGGGCGGTTGCGCCGACATGCCACCTTGAAATTGCAAGTGCTCCGACTCATGGTATATCACGTATACCCGGAAGGTGTATATCGATGGGCATGCCCGAGACCAGGACCTTCAAGAGCGGCAACAGCGAGGCCGTTCGGCTCCCGCAGGGAATCGGGTTCGGCATCGGAGTCGCCGTCAAGGTCGAACGGGACGGCGACCGGGTCGTCATAACCCCGGCGCGGGATCCGGCGGAGGAGAAACGCAAGCTGCGCGAATTGGTCGAAGCGCTGCAGGCGCTCGGCCGGTCCGGTGAGGTCGAGGAGCGGGAGCCGATCGAGTTTCCCGACCGTCCCGGACTTTATTGAATTGCCCTGGCTGCTCGACACCAGCGTAGCCATCCTGCTGCGCGACGCGGACAGCGAGGCCGATTTGCGGCTGAAGTCGCTCGATTCGATCCCGGCACTGTCGATCGTTTCGCAGGTCGAGCTGGAGGGCGGCGTCGTGGCCAGGCCGGCGCTGGCCCCCAAGCGCCGGGCCGCGATTGATATATTGCTGGCCGCCCTGCCCGTCTTGCCCTTCGACCCCGCTTGCGTGGCGGCCTACCGGCAAATCGTCGAAACGGCCGGCTTCTCGCGGGGCAAGGTCATCGACCGAATGATCGCGGCGACCGCGCTCGTCCACAATTTGTCGCTGATCACACTCGACCGCCGCGATTTCTCGGACGTGCCCGGGCTCGATCTAGAGGTCTGGCCGAGCCCTTAGGTCCCAAGGTTTCCCTGCCGCCGCGCCCCTGCTAACGCCACCGCGAAATGACTGAGCTCAGCAGAATCCGCAATTTCTCCATCATCGCCCATATCGACCATGGGAAGAGCACGCTCGCCGACCGGCTGATCCAGTCGACCGGGGGGCTGACCGAGCGGGAGATGACCAGCCAGGTGCTCGACAATATGGAGATCGAGCAGGAGCGCGGGATCACGATCAAGGCGCAGACGGTCCGGCTCGACTACCGGGCCCGGGACGGAGGCCATTACGTCCTCAACCTGATG
The DNA here is from genome assembly GCA_035295885.1 of Allosphingosinicella sp. Taxonomy (GTDB): domain Bacteria; phylum Pseudomonadota; class Alphaproteobacteria; order Sphingomonadales; family Sphingomonadaceae; genus Allosphingosinicella. The sequence goes on along the minus strand of DATHBY010000100.1, from coordinate 1,078 downwards.
GACACGCCCGGCCATGTCGACTTCGCCTACGAGGTCAGCCGGAGCCTCGCCGCCTGCGAGGGCGCCCTCCTCGTCGTCGACGCCGCCCAGGGGGTGGAGGCGCAGACCCTCGCCAACGTCTACCAGTCGATCGAGCACGACCATGAGATCGTCCCCGTCATCAACAAGATCGACCTCCCCGCGGCCGACGTCGACAAGGTGCGCAGGGAGATTGAGGATATCGTCGGCCTGCCCGCCGCGGGCCATTGGACGGAAGGGGGGGCAGTCCTCACCTCGGCCAAGACCGGAATCGGGATCGCCGAGGTGCTGGAAGCGATCGTCACCCGGATCCCGCCGCCCAAGGGGGACCGCGAGGCGCCCCTGAAGGCGATGCTGGTCGACAGCTGGTACGACCCCTATCTGGGAGTCGTCATCCTCGTCCGGGTCATCGACGGGGCGATCCGCAAGGGGCAGAACGTCGCCTTCATGGCCGCCGGAACCACCCACCTGGTCGACCGCGTCGGCGCCTTTCGCCCCAAGATCGAGCAGATGGCCGAGCTCGCCGCCGGCGAGATCGGCTTCATCACCGCCCAGATCAAGGACATCACCGAGACCCGCGTCGGCGACACCATCACCGACGCCCGCCGGCCGGCCGCGGAGGCCCTGCCCGGCTTCAAGCGGGTCCAGCCGGTCGTCTTCTGCGGCCTGTTCCCGGTCGATGCCGCCGACTTCGAGAAGCTGCGCGAAAGCATCTCCAAGCTCCGCCTCAACGACGCGTCGTTCAGCTTCGAGATGGAGACGTCCGCCGCGCTCGGCTTCGGCTTCCGCTGCGGCTTCCTCGGTCTGCTTCACCTCGAGATCATCCAGGAGCGGCTGACTCGCGAATACGATCTCGACCTCATCACCACGGCGCCCTCGGTCGTCTACCGGATCCACCTCAGCCATTCGAAGGAGGAGCCGGCCAAGGTCATCCAGCTCCACAACCCCGCCGACATGCCGGACCCGAACCGGATCGAGAGCATCGAGGAGCCGTGGATCGAGGCGGTCATCTACGTCCCCGACGACTATCTGGGCCCCATCCTCAAGCTCTGCCAGGACC